>NZ_CASEZB010000009.1:0-30229 GCF_949292495.1 Candidatus Avelusimicrobium aviculae | reverse complement strand
CTCCTTAACGTCTCCGTCATACCCAAAACGTGCCTTTACCCCGCTTATTAAACCTACCCCGCCACAACTCTTCTGACCGGATTTAATGCTCTCCCTTAACGCGGCAGCTCCTTTCTGACGTACGTCCCCGTCTATCGCCCCCGCCGCCATAAATACAGGCAAGCCCTCCGTTATCAGCTCAAGGCCCGCCTTCCGGTTCCCTTTATATACCGCTATAATGTCCCGCCCTAATTGCTTTAAATACGCTTTCCCTTCCTCCTCGCTCTCTTCTAAACCCTCTTCCTCTAAAGCTGTATATTCCTTATACGCAGCACGCGTCCCCTCTTCACTCACTAAACCACCCCAAAAACTTTTTACCCACTCCTTCTCCTCTTCCGTCTTCGCTTCCATCAAACCACGCGCCAAGACCTCTTTCATCTCCTTTTCATACGCCAATTTAAACGCTTCATACGTCAGACCCTCTTGCCCGCTTTTAGAATCAAAGCCTTCACGCAATAACTTCACTACCCCTTTTACCTCCGCCACCTTGTCCGCTACCGCAAATTTGCCGTTGCGTACACGCGCGCGCTTCACCGCATGCTCTATACCGCTGGATACTTGAGCACGGGTTTTGGCAACAGCATCAGCCGCTTGAGCGTAAGAAGGAGCTACGCTAGCAAAAATTAAAGAAAAACTCAAAACGACGGAGAGAAATTTTGTCATATTCAAAGGCCTCATTTTTAAAAATAGGAATACGCAATACGTCCTTATACTTATGTTATAACACCAACTTCACCGAAAAACAAGGGAAAAAAGGCCCAAAAAAGCAGTGGGTCTTTTGGGTAAAAAAAAGCACGTAGGACGGGGATAAATCCCGCTATACGCGCTAATGAGGCGAACCCGCCGCCTCTATTTGTATTGTAACATAAAAAACCCGCTTTAAAAAGAGAGAAGCGGGTTTTTGGTTTTACCAATCGCAATCCTTGCCTATTTCGTTTACAGGCAGTCGGCTGCCAAATGTAAAGGAACGGGGCATTTCATGCACGGAAAGTTTTTGGCTTAAATAAGTGCGGATAATGCCCAAATGCGCCTCGCTATACCCCTCGTTGGGTACAATAAAGGCTTTTAAGCGTTCACCCTCTTCCGGGCGCATCAAGCGGACTTTGCACTCTTTCACCGCCGGATGTTGGGATAAAACCTCTTCCACGTGCCCGGGATACACATTTATACCGGCCACCTGGACACAGCGGTCCGTTCTGCCGATGGGGCGGATAAAACGGGCGTTTTCCATATTGGCTTGGTCAGGCAGGACTTGCCACTCCTGCTGAGATTTGCGTTTCAGGCGGATTTGGTCTTTTAAATCCAAATCCCAAAACTCAAAAATTTCAAACGCTTCCCCGGCATTATGGCGAAAAGCAATAGCGCCGGTTTCACTGGAACCGTATATTTCGGTAAATTTTTCTATGCCCAAATCATATAATGCGGATATCGTTTCATCTTTCATGGGGGACGTGGAGGACATGCCTCTTACCCCTTTAGGAAACTTATTTCCCAGTTTTACCCAGTATTGCCAAAAGAGGGGGAAAGCCACCACTAAATCACCCTCTTTTAATAACGCCTGCCAATTGGCCGTTGGCAAAGCGGGAAGCCAAACCACCTCCGCCGGTAAAACGCGCGGGAGCATAAGCGTAAAGGTAAACCCGTATAAATGGTGTACGGGAACTAGGCCCACTACCCGTTTTACACCCTCAAACTCCGGCTTAACGCCCCAGGCTTCTTCTTCTATCATAACCGTCGTATGCGGGCATTTTTTATAAGCACCCGTACTGCCGGACGTTAAAAAGTTAACTTGTCCGTAATATAAATAAACGGCGTAATAGTAATTAATCATGTTTTCCAATGAAGAAAAACGTTTTGCCGGCTGATTAAACATATCTCCGGCAACTTCTTCAAAGCGGGTGCGCTGTTCCACGGTTAAACCGTCAAACAAGGCGGAAAAATTTTGCTTGTCAAATACAGACAAAGCATCCGCTTTGCTTCTGGCCAACTGGGCGCGCAAAGCGTCGGTCAACATATGTTGGATATCATTTCTGGTAAGCATAAAAAGTTTCTCCTTTCAAGAAAGAACAAACCCCCAAAGAAGAGGCCGTTAAATCAAAATGGTTCCCCGGCTGCTCAAGCAGGGTGCATAATTGTATGGCGGGGGCAGCCGCCAACGGAGCCCACGCCTCTCCCACGGAGGGGCAATAGGCGGGGTGGACAAAAGAAAAATCAAAATTGGTTATTCTCGCTTTGGATGCCGGTGTTTTTTGCGGACTTAATAAAAAAGCCGCCGTCTGCATAGACGCAATATCCTGCGCCAAAGGATATTCTACCCGGGCGGGATATTGCCCATTTAACGCCTGGGCCACCGGGTTTAAACTGTCTCCCACCGCTACCAATACATACGGGGCCATGCCGCTATGCAAAAACGACCGAGCCGTAAGCAAAGCCGCCCCAAAAGATGTATTAAACTGGCCGGAAGTTACACACGGCCCGCGTAAATTTAAAAATAAAGATAAAGTAAGCCCCGGCGCATTGTGCACACTGCCCGCAAAAGCGGTGGGGGAGGATAATTCGTCCCCGTCTTGCAAAATACTGTCCATAAATTTACAGGTATTTTGCAAACTGCCCGGCCCAATCCCCAAAGAAAGGCCAAAAGGCTTTTCCTGCGTTACCGGCTGGCCGGCCATTTCCAACGCCCGGCAGGCCGATAAAAGAAGCCGGGCCGATAAACCGTCCACGCGGCGCAGGCGGCGCGCCTCAAACCAGGGGGAAAAGTCCTCCGGTTTGGGCTCTTGCGCGCAAGAGGCAAAGCCTTCTATATACAAATCAAGCGCCATAATGCCGGCCCCCCAATATTAAAGCGGCGTTGCACCCGCCAAACGCTAGCGAACACGAAACCGCACAAGTTTTGGAAATCACCTCGCTTTGGGTAACGGGAACCAAGTGCAAGGCAGGGTCTTCTTCCTCAAAACCCCAGGTGGGGGTAACCTGCCCATGATTTAAGCATAACAAACTAATGACCGCTTCCACCGCGCCCGCCGCGCCCAGCGTATGCCCCGTAACCCCCTTGGTGGCGCATACCGGCACCCCCGCAAGCAACTGGTTAAAAACAAACGCTTCCGCCGCGTCATTAGCCTGGCTGGCGGTGGCGTGCGCGTTAATAAAAGCCATATCCGCCGCGTGCAGACCGCTTTGTTTAAGCGCGCCGGAAATTGCGCTGGCAAGGCCTTGGCCCTGCGGGTCCGGCGCGGTGGGGTGGTAACCGTCGCAAGCGTTGGCGTACCCCAACACAAAACCCGCCGGGGATACCCCCAATTTTTCCGCCGCGGACCGGCTTAACAATAAAAGAGCGGCGGCCCCTTCGCCAATATTAATACCCGCGCGGTTTTTAGAAAAAGGTTTGCATTTTTCCTTAGAAGATATCAGCAAGCGGATAAACCCGTCATACGGGATTAGGTTTATTTCATCCGTACCGCCGCATAAAACCGCGTCACACACGCCCATGTTAATCCAGCTGGCCGCCAAGCCGATAGCGTCCGTACCGCTGGCGCAGGCGGTAACCACCGTCTGCACCGGGCCGGTAAAGCCGTACTCTTTCGCCACCGCCATTGCCGTGGAAGAGGAAAAATAATCCTGCAAGATATCCACGTCTTTTTCTTCCAATGCGTTTTTGGTCCAGCGGGCGTACGAGTCAAAACAATGAAAAGACGCGTCTACCGAAGTGCCCACGCAAACCCCCGTGCAAAGCCCAGCCAGCTGCTGCGGCGTTACTCCCGCCTGAGAAAAAGCTTCTTGCGCGGCCGTTAAAAAATACCGTAAACTTAAACTGCCCCGCCCGGCGGGAATATCTTCTTTAGGAATTAAAAACACGGGGTAACGGTCCGCCAACGCGCTGTTTACCCGGCCCGCCGGCAACGCAAAACAAGAACGGCCCGTTTGTAAACCGTTCCATAAAGCGTCTTTTCCGGCTCCGCAGGCGCAAATAACGCCCGCGCCGCCAATACAGCAGGCTGGTTTCATAAACTATTTTTTGCGGTTTGCGTCCACATAAGCGGCCAAGGTGCCCAAATCTTTAAAGATTTCACGCCCCTGCTGCATATTTTCTATGGTAATGCCGTACTTTTTTTGCAAAAGCATAATTAGTTCTACGGCGTCTAAACTGTCCAGCCCCAGGCCTTTTTCGCCAAAAATGGGGGAAGCCGCGTCAAAGCCGGACAAATCCGCCCCGCCCAAATCAATATTGGCGGCGATAAGCTGTTTCAATTCTTCAATAGTTTGCATTTAGTTAGTCTCCCAAAAGTTGTAATAATTAAAAAACTGATATGGATATTTTACACAAAAGGCTTCCAGTGCGTCAGCGAATTTTTGCGCGTAAGGGGCATAGTTTTGCTTATCGGGCCCTAAATCCGGCACGGTAAAAACCTCCGCAATCTCCGCCCCAAAACGCCCTTCCCCAAGCCAGGGGAAAAACATCACCGCCACCGGCGCCCCCGTACACGCCGCCAAACGGTAAAAACTGTAAGGCAAGGCTACGCTTCCACCCAAAAAACGGGCCCGCAGGCTGTTGCCGGCGGCGCCAAAGGTTCTGTCCCCCATGGCGCAAAGCACGCCGCCGTGCCGCAGGGCCGCCATCATTTCCACAACGCCCCCCAAAGGGCCCGCCGGGTTAATAAACGTAAAGGGAGCTTTTGCGGAACGGTGCTCATGCACCATTTTGTCATTATCTTTAGGGTTTCTATAATACACAATGTATTTGGGGGCGTTAAAAAAATGAATGCTGGCGGCGGCCTGCTGCCAGCAGCCGCAATGACCGCTAAGCATAATGACGCCTTTGTGTTCGTCCGCCAGGCGTTGGCAAAGGGCCCGGTCCTCTTGGCTGGAAACAATATCCACGCGCCCCAAAATACCCAATGCGGCACGGTCCGTCAGCGTACGGGCAAAGGTTAAATTAAGCCGGTAGGCGTGTTTAAAAAACTGCCAGGCGCTGCGGGGGGAAAACCGCCTTTGTATATAAGCCCGGCTTTTGCGGCGTATGGAGGGGGAAAGCGTATACGCCAACACCAGCGGATACAAAAACAAATACGCCAAAAAACGCCCGCCTATAAAAATAAGCGCGTATACAAAACGGTGTTTAAAACGGGAAGCCAAACTGGCGCCCGTCCAGCTTTGAGTCATTTCAAACTCCTGTGCAAAAAGTAGCCGATAATCCAAACAATCAAAAAAGCCGCCGCCGCCAACAAAGGCGCCACCACCAAAGACCCCAACACCCACTCCCACACCCGCTGCAAGAACTGGCGGCCTAAAGTTTGGAGGGTAAACTCCGTCAAAAAGCGGCCGTTGCGCATAAAAAACCCGGCTTCAATGCACAAAGCGGGCACAAAAGGGCCAATGCAGAGTTTTTCAAAAGAAATACTTAAAATCTTATTTAAATTCCACCAGCCGGCCCCCCAAAACAGCATAACCTGCCTGACGCCGGGCAACGCAATAGACCCGCAAAAAATACCCCACGCGCCGGAAAAAGCATTGCGGGTAATGCTGTCTTTTTGGCGTAAGTTTTCAAGCATTACTTCCCAATAGCCGCGTTTTTTTACGCCGGCGGCTGAACCTGCCGGGCAGGCATATTGCCGGTGGGGAAAAGGCAGCATGGAGCGCATGGTAAGGTGCGTATTAATAAGGGTAAGGCGCAGGTTGTCGGCCAGCTTATGAAAGTGGGAAACCCTTTTTCCGGCCGGCGGATAAAAGACGGAAACTTGCACCTCGTTTACGCCAAACCCCGCCCATAAGGCGCGCACCACAATTTCCACTTCAAAAGCGTAACGGCGGCACCAGCATTTTACAACTTCCAGCAGTTGAACGGGGTAGCACCTAAGGCCGCTTTGCATATCGGAAACGGCTTTACCCGTCTGCAAATGCACCCAAAAACCCGCAAACTTACGCCCAAATTTGGAAGAAGCCGGCACATCCGGCCCCTCAAAACGCCTTGCGCCTATGATAATGCTTTGCGGGTATTGGCGCGCGCTTTGGGCCAAAAGAGCTAAATCTTGCGGGTTGTGCTGGCCGTCCGCGTCCAGCGTAAGAATATGGGTAAACCCGTTTTCACGCGCCCAAGCGGCGGCCTGCAAAACAGCTTCGCCTTTGCCGCGGTTAGTAGGCAACGTAAGCACAGTAACCTGCAAAGAACGCAGAGAGAGGGGGCCTTCGTCCGTGCTGCCGTCATCCACCACCAAAACGGGCCAGCCGCACCGCAAACAGCCTTGGACCACCTGCCGTACGGTTTTACCGTGGTTATAAAGGGGGATAACAGCCAGAAACCTCATAACTTTCCGCCGCGCCATTTTTGGCAAAACGCCTCAAAAAAAGCGGGTTTGGCCAACAATAAATTTTGTTCTTTATCCAAAATAAGCTGTACGGTGCATCCGCGCGCGTGAACGGATCCGGTTTCATCCAAAACCGTAAAATCATAATCCAGGCGGGCGGCCTCGGTATAAAACAGGCGGGCCTTTATTTCATATTCCCGGCCGAACTGCAGGGGGGACAAATAGTCTATCTGCATGCGCCGAACGGGGATAATAAAACCATGGCGGTAAAAATCCTGATAGCCTATGCCGTATGCGTCCCCCAGCGCGATGCGGGCGTCTTCAAAAAAAGAAGCGTAATGCCCATGCCACATGATGTTCATGGGGTCCACCTCATTAAAACGCACCACGCGGCGGACGGATTTTTCCAGCGGGGCCGGCTCCCCCGCGCAGCGGGTAAAATATTCAATGCGTTTCATGGGTTGTTACCTCAAATAAAATTTGCCCGCATTTTTGCTGTCCGTCTAACAAAAGCTGGGCGACAAAAACATTACTCCCTTTGGGGAGTATTTCCACCGTCAGGCGGCTCTCAGGCCCCACCGGGCGGTTAAACTTGGCTTTAGAAACGGCTTTTAAAGCGCAATGTTTCTGCTCTATCCGAGAAAGAGCGTCCAACACAAACAGCAGCTGTACTACGGCGGGCAGCAAAGGCCGGGAGGGAAAATGCCCCTCAAAAGCCGGAAAATCAGCTCCTATTTCATAGCGGCACTTTTGGCCCTCACGTCCTTTAAAACAAAGGGCAATGGCGTCTTGCAAATTAGTCATGGGCGTCGTCTCCCCGTTCGGCCTCAAACACAAGGCGGGTTTGGGCGTCTTTATATACAACCCGCCGGGCCGGTTCCGTTAACAATTCACTTTTGGCCATGCGGGTAAAAGCTTGGGCAAAATAATCGGGTATGCGGGGCATTTTATAATAAATTTCCGCTTTGCCCTTGGGGGTAACCTGAAAATCCAGCAATTTAATGCCCATATCCCCCAGTACAATCACCCGGGTTTTGTCTTTCGCAAAAAGCGTAACGGCGGTAAAATACAAATCCACCGGGCTGACGTTTCCGCGCAGCTGCACCACTTTTTGCGGCTTAAAAGCCTGCGAAGGCGCTTCTTTATATACCACGCCCGACGAACAACCGGCCACTAACACCATACAAGCCAATAAAGAAAAAAACCTCATTCAGCCTCCAACAGCGGGGGGAGCAGAAACAAGGCCGACAACGCCGCCCCGGCTATTCCCAAACAGGCGGAAAGCCCTATAATAAACAGCACATTATGCTCAGCCAGCGCCAGTACCCCAAACCCGATGAACGTGGATAAAGACGCCGCCACCAACGCATTTTGCGGATACAATACGCTGTTATGCCCCGCCCGGTGTTTGATTACTTGAAAAAGCCCGTAGTCCACCCCCAGCCCCGTCAGTAACGGCAAGAAGGCCAGAATAAATAAATTAACCTGTATTCCCGCCAGCCAAAACACCAAAAACGTAAAAGAAAACGCTCCCGCCACAGGTATAAAGGTTAACAGCGTATCGCGCAAATTTTTAAAGAAATAAAGTATCAGCCCGCCCACCAAAAATAAAGTAACCAGCAAAATTTTTACCGCTTCCGTACGCACGCCGGCAATTAAGTCTTGGCGGATAACCTCGGCAGACACAAACACCGTTTTTACGCCGGGTACGTCCAATTGGTTAAAAGCAGGGCTGTCCGGCACCATATTCACCACCGCATAACCTCCGGAAATTTGTGTAAACGGATTATAAAAAGCGGAAAAATCAAAAGAGTCCGGGTCCTGCACCAAACTGGTTAAATATTCAAACGGTTTAAAAGCGCCCGGTTTGAGTCCCCAATGAAGCGCGTTTTGGCGCACCAACTCGCGCGTTTTTTCCCCGTTTTGGGCCCAAAACTTCCGCCAGCGGACCAGGTTTTCATCTTTGGCGTATTCCGAAGGATACACCAGGCTGACGGCTAAGTCCCTACCTAAATGGCGGGAAACTTTTTCATTATTTTTAAGCGCCAGGTCTTGATTGTCACCAAATACAAATAATAAGCCGGAGGCCGCCGTTTGCTGTGAAAAGGCCTTATCAAACAGCGCTTTATCTTGAGTAAATGCGTCAGAAACGGAATTTAAAGAGTCTAAATTCCCGCTGATTTGCAACCGTAACGCTCCCGCCATGCCGCCCCATAATAAAATACACAATATCACGGCGGCGGCCGTTCTTCTTAACGGGGGAAGTTTTTTTAACGTAACAATCGGCGCGGGGGGAAGTTTTTTCCAAAACGCGGGAAAAACAAACACCGCCAACAGCAGCGCAAACGTCAGTCCCGCTATGGAGAAAACCGCAATTTGTTTAAATAACTCAATGGACGAAAACAACAACGCCGCAAAACACGCCACGGAAGTGGCATAACTATACAGCAAATGAGGCAACAGCTTACGCGCCGTTTTCAGCACCGCCTTGGAAGATCCGCACAAAGCAAAATACATATAAATGGAATAGTCCACCGCTAGCCCGGCAACCACCGAACCAAACCCCAGCGTAATGCCGGATATTTCCCCAAACACCAAATACGTAACCAAGGCGGAAGGAGCCAACACAAAAAACGGAAGGGCAAAAATCCACAGCGCCCGCTTACGGCGGAAAAACACCATAAACAACGCCCCAAGCCCCACTAAAGCCAGAACGGATATCACTTTTAAATCCTGACGGACAATAAAAGAATTTTCTTGCGTATAACGGGCCGCCCCCAGGTAAAAAGCGCGGGAAGAATGGGGAATTACATTTTCCTGCCGCGCCTGTTGGAAAGCTTGCTTAAAGCGGGTGGAAGCGGAAATATCCGCCGGGTTAAAAGCCGCTTCATATATGCCTATCACCGCGGTGTGGTCTTTGGAAATTAAAAATCCGTCGGCATATTCCATAGAGGAGGTAACATCAAACGCTTTTAATTTTTCTCCCATCAGTTTGGAAAGCCCCAGCGGATCCAGCAAAATCATCTCTTTTAAAAACGAGCCCTGAAAAGACATTAAATTTTGGAAATTATCCCGCATTTGGGCGGAAATGACCTGCGGGGTAATAAATTTTAAGGCTTCCTGCGAGTCTTTCTCCGTAAAACGATACGGCAGGGCTTTTGCCAAAGAAAGCCCGAACTGCGCCCCTTGTACCGGCGGAAGCGAAATGAACTTTTTCTGCGCCAAGTACTCACGCAGGCGGCGGGCGCCTTCCAACGCCAAGGCCGGGTCTTTATCCGTTACCACCACAAAGGTTTTGGAATTAAAAGGCGAAGATTGAAACAACCCCACCCGTTCCTGCACGCTGGCGGGAATCATGACCGCTATGCTTTCCTTAAATTTAATATGAAACAATCCCCACAAACACAATAAGGAAAATACGGCCAACCCCGCCATGGCGGCGGTACGGTAAGTTTTTATCCAGTGAAACCATTTGCTCATTGGAAAGCCTCCGCGGGAAGTTTTTGATTGGTTTTGGGGTGAGTAAACCGTAAAACGGTTTTATCTCCGCCGTTTTCCAGTATTTCCACTCTGGAAAGGGCCTGCTTGTTTTGGGCGGAGAATGTAACCGTTATTTGATTAATCAACCCTTTTTTAAGCGGGGTCAAAATAACGCCGTCCGCGGTAAATTCCACCGCGTATTGCTTGGAAAGAGCCTCCAAATCAAACGTAAGCCAAGCCAGCAGCTGCCCCGCTATATTATGCGCTAGCGGATTTTTTTGTTCTTCTTTTTTATCCTTTTCCAACCTGTAAGTAACGCCATCGGCAATTAAAAACCCGTTTTGAAACGGTTTGGTGTACTGCCAGCGGATGCGGGAGGGTTTTTCAAAATAAAAAACGCCTTCGCTGGTTACGGGTTCTTCCAACAACGCCATAAATTTTTGCTGGGTAAAGCGGCTTTCAATGGTGTTTACGGCGGCAAAACGGGCGGTGACGGCCTCTTTATCCGGCACGGAGGAACCCGCCGCCGGCTGGGCAAAAGCCAAAGCCACGGTGAAACAAAATAAAAATAAACTTAAAGCAAATTTCATTTTTCCTCCTGCGGGGAAGTTTTTTCCCACACAAAAACATACACCTGCCCTTGGGCCGCTTTTTTACCGTCCGCCCATACCGTGCCTTCTATAATCCGGGTATCAAAAAAGCGGGCTTTAATCGTTACGTCCACATACACTTCCTGCCCGGCGCGCACTGAGTTTAAAAAAACAAAATCCCGCACATTGACCAAAAAACCGCCGCCATCTTCCGGCAATGTGCCCTCCAAAAAACGTTTTGCTCCGTCAAAAGCGGCGTAAGACTGGGCCGTCATTTCTATCAACGCGGCAGGCAATAAAAAGCCCTCTTTGTCGGCAAATAAACCGTCCGGCGGGTTCACCGCGCGCACCCGGGCGGAGTTTTGCCCCATATCTAAAATTTCCTCCACCAACAGCATGGGGGGGCGGTGCGGCATGATTTTATTTAAGTCAATACGCGGGGCTGGCATAGGCTTACCTTTGTGCAAAACGGGTTATGTCCACTTCCAAATTACGCACCCATTGGGTGTATTTGGGGTGGATGCGGTTTTTTTCCGGGTTATAGTTCATGTTTTCACTGCTGACGTATTCTATGGAAAAACTGTCCTGCGTATACGGAATGTTTACCACCACCTCGTGCCCGCGCACCTTTAAATGAGCTTGGACGAGGCCGGGTTCTTTTTCATACATCACCCAGCGGCGGCCCTTTCCCGCCTGAAAAATGGCCTGACGCAAAGTTTGCCCTTCCGATACGGTTACAAAACAATCTTTTACTTCATATACGGCGGGATAAGAACGGCACGCCGCCGCGAACAGACAAACACTCAAAATAAATAAGTATTTTTTCATAACTGGTTTATACTCCTTGGGAAGGGGCTTGAAGACCGGCCTGATTGATTTTTTGCAATTCTTTGTCAATCTGCGCGCTTAAACGCTTTACCCACCGGTTATAAATGGGGTCAATTAGAACGTCTTGTCCTTTTTGCGTATCGTGAAGCCCCGTACTGTGTTTATAAACAATCGCATAAGAGCGGGGGGAATAGGCAATATCCACCCATACTTGCCGTCCGTCCCGCGCAAAGGCCGCTTCGGCGGAATCGGGCGTTACGGGCGAGCATTTCCAACCCTGCTTTGCGCAGGCGCGAAACACCGCCACTTTCACTTGCTGCGCGTTTGATACGGCAGGGAAAGAAAAATCTTTTTCTACGCGCAACGCCGGCGCCGCCGCGCACGCCCACAACCCAGCCGCTAAACAAAGGGCCAAAATCCGCTTCATAGCATGTGCTCCTTTTGCAAATAATCCATAATGCGTTTTTTTACCTCACGCGCCATTTCCAAATGGTCCAGCGGGCCGGTAAAATCGGCCGGATAAACGGCCCCCAGCGTGGCAAGCAGAATATCCGCCGGGCGCAGCCACATTGATCCGCTGGGAAGCATCTTTCCCGTACCGCCTATGGCTAACGGAATAACCGGAAGCCCCAACTCTATTGCCAAATAAAACGCTCCGCTTTTAAAACGGGCCAACGGGTTTTTGCGCGAGCCCTGCGGAAAAAGCACAATATCACACCCGTCTTTTACGGCTTGGCGGCAGCGGTCCAACATTTGATGGGGGGGTGTTGTTTCGGCGTCAATATATCCGGCGGCGCGCATCACCTTGCCAAAAAACGGCAGTTTAAACACCCAGCCTTTGGTAATATAGAGCACATTATCATACCCAAACGCCGCCACCGTATATAAATCCAACGCGGAAGCATGGTTTGCCGCCACCACGCAAGGCCCCTGGGGCCGCGGCCTCCGTTCCACCCGCCACGAACGGGAACACAAACGCATAAAAAATAAAATTCCTTTTGCTTGGATATACACAAAACGGCGCGCGTTACACCCGTTTTTACCGGGCCACAAATACAAAAACGGCCCGGCAACCAACCCCGTTACGACCAGCCACAGCACCGCTCCCACCCCAAACAACACCGTATTTAAAAAAGTACGCACGCACATAAGCTGCTATTTGTTTTGTATGCTTTCTTGGGCAATTTTTTCTATAAAATTATATAAGTCCTGCAATGTAACAATAGAGCGCAAATCATACCCTTGGCGGATATTCATGCCAAATTTTTGCTCCAATACCACCACCATGTCCACAGCGTCTAAACTGTCCAGGCCGATGTCATCTTTTAAATTAGCTTGGGGGGTTAGCTGGGCGTCCGTCAATTCAAATTCTTTTTTTAAAGCCTCATTTGTTTGGCGAATGATTTCCTCTCTGCTAATATTCACGGGGTTACCTCCTGACAATAAGAGAACAATTGTTGCCGCCTATGGCAAAACTGTTTTTAAGTAAAGTACGAATTGTAAAATTTTCTTTTTGGCGCACATAATCCAGCGGGGCGCAATCCGGCGCCGGGGTTTGCAGGTTTTTGGTGGGCAAGGCCACGCCGTCCTGCATCATATGCAGGCAGGCTATCAACTCAAGCGCGCCGGCGGCCCCCATGGTATGCCCCAAATGCCCCTTAAAACTGTTTACTTTTACCGAAGAACCAAACACCTGGTGTATGGCGGCTGATTCCGCCGCGTCCCCCGCCAAAGTAGCCGTGGCATGGGCGTTTACAAAATCAATATCTTTAGCAGTTAGGCCGGCTTTATCCAGCGCGCTTTGCATGCAAAAGCGCATGGTTTGGGCGGAAGGGTTAGCGATGTTTTCCGTTTCCGTATTGGAAGAAAATGACGCGACCTCTCCTAATATGCGCGCCCCGCGGGCAAGGGCCAGGTCCTCCCGCTCCAAGAATAAAAGCCCGCAGCCTTCACTGCAGACCAGGCCGTCGCGCTGCGCGTCAAAAGGGCGGCAGGACAGAGCCGGCTGGTCATTAAAGCGGTGGCTGGTGGCTTGCATAATGTCAAAACAGGCGCTGAACATAGGGTGGTATTCTTCCGTTCCGCCGCATAATGCCTGGGCGGTTAACCCGCTTTGTATGGCTGAGGCCGCCAAACCAATGTTAAACAGCCCCGTGGCGCAGGCGGCCGCGCCCGCAAAAGACGGGCCGTTAATTTTTAACGCCTGCCCTACCACCGCCTGGGGGGAATGATTCATAATTTGCAGGAAAGAAGAGGTTTTTACCAACTCCGCATGCCCACCCAAACACTGGGTGCACACGTCCAGCCAAACGGAAATGCTGTTTAAGGTGGACCCCATAAAAAAGCCCAATCCTTCAGGGGCTTGGGCGTACCCGGCTTGGGCCAGCGCTTCCTGCGCGGCGTAATAGGCGTAAACGGACATGCGGCTCATGGAGCGGCGGCGCTGGCGGGGAATAGAAGAATAGTCAATTTCTTGCACCGTAGCCGCCACTTTGGTTTTCACCAAAGAAAGCTTTTCCAGCTCTTCCACCCTGTGAATACAGTCCGCCCCCTCATACAAGCCGTTTTTAAGCGCGCCAACCCCCACGCCGTAAGGGGAAACGGCACCCAACCCGGTGATGACCACTTTGGGGAAATTCGCTCGTATATCCATAGTTAAACCATTATATCAATTTGGGGCTTTTACATACATACGCCGCCGTTAACCCCAAACGCTTGGCCGGTGATATAAGAAGCCTTGTCTGAGCATAAAAAGGCCACCAAATCCGCCACTTCTTGGGGGGTTCCCAAGCGGCGAAGGGGAATAAGCGGCAGTATCTTATCCATGGGTAAACCGTCCAGCATATCGGTTTCAATAAACCCGGGAGAAACGACGTTTACCAAAATATTGCGTTTGGCCACTTCCAACGCCAGCGAACGCGTGGCCCCCACTATACCCGCTTTGGCGGCGGAATAGTTGGTCTGCCCTGGAACGGGCGCATGGGCCGCGGCGGAGGCTATATTCACAATACGCCCTTCTTTGGCGTGTATCATGGCCCCCAACACCGTTTTGGTTACATTATGAAACCCGCCCAAAACCGTACTAATGACGCTGGTCCATTCCTCGTCTTTCATCCAAATAAGCAAATTATCTTTGCGCACCCCGGCGTTGTTTACCAAAATATACGGGGTTTGGGTTTTAAGCATAGGCTCCAGCGCGCGGCGTACGGCCTGCGCGTCCGCCACGTCAAAAGGCAAAAGCGTGCAGCTAACGCCTAACGCTTCTATTTGCTCTTTGGCGGACTGGGCGGCCGCATGGTTGGAGTGGTAATTCAGCCAAATATGGCAGCCTTCCCGCGCCAAGGTTTTGGCTACGGCTAAACCTATTCCGCGGCTGGCGCCGGTAATAAGGGCGATGCGGTTTTCCAAGGGTTTTGTCATTGTAAAAACACTCAAAAATAAGATAAAATTTAATAAATATATGATAGCTAAAAACAGTGCAAAACTCAACCCGAAATATCGCCGTAAACGCACCAACGCGCGCACCATGGCGGACGTGGCTTTTGACGCTCAAAAACTTGCCTTTGCGCCTTTTTCTTTCCAAGCGGCGCTGGCCTTGCGGGATTTAGGCATTTTAAGCCTCTTAAACCAAGCCCCGGCCGCGGATAAAGAACTGGCCCAAAAAACCAAGCTTTCTTTATACGCCGTGCAAACCTTGCTGGAAAACGGCGTATGCCTGGGTTTGGTGCAAAAAACGCCCGCCGGGCTGTATGACATCACCAAAACAGGCTGGTTTTGGCTGTGCGACCCGATGACCCGCGCCAACGCAGATTTTGTAAACGACGTATGCTATTTGGGTATGCATTCGCTTCAAAAATCGCTCAAAACGGGCAAACCCACGGGCTTAAAAGTATTTGGAAAATGGAAAACCGTTTACGAAGGCCTTTCCAAACTGCCGCCCAAAGCCCGCAAAAGCTGGTTTACGTTTGACCATTTCTATTCGGATATCGCTTTTCCTGAAATACTGCCCCTGGTGTTCAGCCGCGGCCCCCGGCAAATTGTGGACATTGGGGCCAATACCGGCAAATGGGCCAAAAAATGCCTGGAATACTCGCCGGACGTAAAAATAACGTTGGTGGATTTGCCCGGGCAATTGGCCGTGGCTAAGAAAAACCTTAAAAAATTTGGTGCGCGCGCGGCATTTTGGCCGGCAAACGTGCTGGACCCCAACGCCGCGTTGCCCCCTAAGGCTGACGCCGTGCTGATGAGCCAGTTTTTAGACTGTTTCAGCGAAAAACAAATCACCGACATCTTAAAAAAAGTAAAAAAAGCGGCCGGCCCCCATACGGATATTTATATTTTGGAGCCGCTGTGGGACCGCCAAGAATTTGCCGCCGCCGCGTATTGTTTAAACCATACCTCGCTGTATTTTACCAACATTGCCAACGGCAACAGCAAAATGTATGCCTTTGAACAATTAAAAAACTGCATAGAAAACGCGGGCCTCACCTTAAAAGAAACCTTTAACGGCGTGGGACGTTTTGCCTATACGCTGCTGCGCTGCGGTAAGAAATAACAATATGTCTAAACCTCATTTTCACATCGCCTATAAATGGCTGATATTTTCCGTCACGGCTATCGGGGTGTTTATGTCCACGCTGGACGGGGGCATCGTCAACATCGCCCTACCCGTTATGGCTAAAGACCTAGGCGTTACGCTGGAACGCATCCAATGGGTGGTAACCGTCTATTTGCTTACCACCACCTGCTTTTTGCCCGTTTTTGGAAAATTAAGCGATATGTACAGCCGCAAATACCTGTATTTAACGGGGTTTTTGCTGTTTGGGGTGGGCTCTTTGCTGGCGGCGTTTGCGCACAGTTTGGCGTGGATGATTTTTTCCCGCGCGGTGCAGGGACTGGGCGCTTCAGCCATGATTTCCAACTGCCAGGCCATTATCGCCAAAGCCTTCCACGGCAAAGACCGCGGGCGCGCCCTGGGCGGCATTGGCGCCATGGTGGCTATTGGATTCTTGGCGGGGCCTACTTTAGGCGGGCTTTTGATTGAGCAGTGGGGTTGGCAGTCTGTATTTTGGATAAACGTGCCCATTAGTTTATTTGGCATTTGGCGGGGGATACAAATTATCCCGCTGTTTATGTCCCACCAAAAAGTAAAAATGGATTTTACGGGCGCCGTATGCTTTATTTTATTTTCCTTTTGTTTCTTGTACGCGCTGGATGAAGGAAGCACCCAAAGCTGGACCTCGGCCCTGATTATGGGCGCGTTTGCTTTGTCCGCCCTTTTTTTTGTGGGTTTTTACATGCGCGAGCAAAAAAGCCCCGCGCCGTTTATCGGCCTGTCTATTTTTAAAATACAGGCTATTTCTTACGGGTGTATCGTATCCGTGCTGGGGTTTATTGCTTTAAACTGCAATTCTATTTTATTTCCGTTTTACATGGCGGACATTTTGCATCTGACCCCCGTGCAAATGAGCCTGCTCATGCTGCCCTTCCCGGCGGCTTTGGCGGTGTGTTCGCCTCTATCGGGCTGGCTGTCTGAAAGATATTCGGCGCGTTTAATCACCACCGTGGGGTTTGGGTTTTTAATTATAGGGGCCAGCATGTTTGTATGCATAGGCACGCACCCCTCGTTTGCCTATATTGTGGCCGCCCAAATGATTATGGGCTGCGGAAGCGGCACCTTTCAAGCCCCCAACAATAACACCATTATCAGCGCCGCTCCGGCGGACCGGCTGGGCATGGTGGTAAGCTTAAGCGCCTTGGCGCGCAATATGGGGGCCGTGATGGGGATTGCCCTGTCCGTGTTGATATTTTCCACCATGAAACGCTATCTGCTCGCGCACGCCGCCCCGCAGCAGGAAGCGTTTATGAGCGCGTATCAAGCTTCCATGACATTCTGCATTTGCTGCTGCGTGCTGGCGGGGTATTTCTCCGCCGCGCGGGAAAAACGCAAGAAAAGAAAAAAACAACCCCGTGGATTTTATGAAACTACCACCGCTTAAACTCTCACGCAAATGGCTGATATTTTCCGTTACCGCCACCGGCACCTTTATGGGCACGCTGGACGGGGGGATTGTAAACATCGCCCTGCCCTCTATGGCAAAGCAGTTTGGAGCCAATATTGAAAATATCCAAAGCGTGGTAAGCATTTACCTGCTGGCGGTTACCTGCTTTTTGCCCGTTTTTGGCAAATTAAGCGATATGTACAGCCGCAAAAAAATGTATTTGGGCGGGTTTGCGCTGTTTGGGGTGGGGTCGGTATTATGCTCGCTGGCGGGCAATTTGCCATTTATGGTTTTTGCCCGGGCGCTGCAGGGGTTAGGCTCTTCGGCCATGATGGCAAATTCCCAGGCGATTATCGCCAAAGCCTTTAGCGGAAAAACCCGCGGGCGCGCCTTGGGGGGGATAGGCGCTGTGGTGGCGCTGGGCTCTTTGGCGGGGCCGGCCGTAGGCGGTTTTTTAATACAGCATTTTGGCTGGCCCTCCGTATTCTGGGTAAACGTGCCCGTGTGCCTGATAGGCATTTGGCGCGGACTGCAAATTATACCCCGTTTTGAGCCTATTCAAAAAATGCGCATGGATATATGGGGGGCCGTATGTTTTATTTTAGCCAGCTTTGCTTTTTTATACGCCTTAAACGAGGGCCCGGGCAAAGGCTGGAGCTCTGCCACTATTCTAGGCGCGTTTGCCGCGGCCATATTGTTTTTCGGCGGATTTTTTATGCGGGAAAAAACGGCCAAAACGCCGTTTATCGGCCTGTCTATTTTTAAAATACCGGCTATTTCTTACGGATACGCCGTAGCCGTGCTGGGGTTTATGGCTATTTTTTGCAATTCCGTGCTGTTTCCTTTCTACACCACGGATATTTTGCATATAGACGCCGTACAAACCGGCCTGCTGATTTTGCCTTTCCCCATTGCGCTGGCTGTTACCTCTACCGTAAGCGGGGTGCTTTCTGAGCGTTACCCCGCCCGCATTATCACCACCGTAGGGTTAGGATTTATAATTACCGGTACGCTGATGTTTGCGTTTATCGGCACAAGTCCGTCTTTCTTTTATATCGGCCTAGCGCAATTTATTATAGGTTCCGGCTCCGGCACGTTTCAAGTGCCCAACAACAACACCGTTATCAGCGCGGCGCCTAAAAACAAATTGGGCATTGTATCCAGCGTAAACGCGCTGGCGCGCAACGCGGGCATGATTATGGGCATTGCCCTTTCCGTAGCCGTATACGCCGCCGTACAAAGTTATTTTGAAAGCGCCGGCCTGCCGCATACCCAAGCCTTTATGCACGGCTACCAAGCCGCCATGCTGTTTGGCGCGGGAGCGGCGTTTATAGGGGGAATTATATCCACCGCCAGGTAAATATTTCATAGCACGCCTGGATTTACCAACTTACAAAAAACGCCCCGTTTTGCAACGGGGCGTTTTTATCAGGCTAAATACGCGGAAATTAGAAGTTTTCCGGGTGAACCATAAAGTAAGCCTGCGGGTGGGCGCATACGGGGCACACTTCGGGGGCTTTTTCACCCACGTGGATGTGTCCGCAGTTGGCGCATTCCCACATGACAATGCCGGTTTTGGCAAACACTTGTTTGGTGTCTACGTTTTTGAGCAGTTTGCGGTAGCGTTCTTCGTGCATTTTTTCAATTTTGCCCACGGCTTCAAACAAATAGGCCAATTTGTCAAAGCCTTCTTCTTTGGCTTCTTTGGCAAAAGTGGCGTACATATCGGTCCATTCATAGTTTTCGCCTTCGGCGGCGTCTAACAAGTTGGCGGCCGTGTCGGCGATTTCACCGCCGTGCAAGGCTTTAAACCACAATTTGGCGTGTTCTTTTTCGTTGTTGGCGGTTTCTTCAAACAATTTGGCGATTTGAACAAACCCTTCTTTTTTGGCTTTGGAAGCGTAATACGTATATTTGTTGCGGGCCTGAGATTCGCCGGCAAAAGCGGTCATCAGGTTTTTTTCAGTCTTAGATCCTTTGAGTTCCATAAAGTAAGTCTCCTTATTTTATAATTACAAATCTTTTTTTGTTTCTTTTTGGCAGCGGGCGCATAAACCGCTAAACTGCAGGTTGATTTTATGCACGCGGCCATACTCTTCCACTTCCGGCGGGACTTCCAAACGTTCCCCCGGAGCGGGAAAAACATCATACACTTCCCCGCACTGGGTGCAGACAAAGTGGTAATGCTCGTCAAAATCGGCATCAAAACGGGCCTTGCTGGAAAAACCAACCCGAAACACCAGCCCTAATTCTTCCAAAGAAGATAAAGTGCGGTACACCGTATCCAAAGACACATTGGGCATGGTTTTGCGCACCGCCTCAAAAACGCGCTCCGCGTTCGGGTGTTCTTTGGACTGGGCCACCATTTTAAAAATTTCCACCCGTTGGGGCGTTACGCGCAAACCGTGGGCTTTGCAGATTGTTTTAAAATTTTCCAATTGCTCGGCTGTTACGCCGCAAGATGTTTGTGTATTCATAAAAACCGCTTATTAATAATTTTTCTTAAGTAAGTATAGCATATTTTTTATACTTTATGTCAACAAAAAAATAATTACCTCTTTTCACGCTAAATTGTATAATAAAAACGCCGGAAGCACCGGTTTGATTACAGGAGGTTTTATGAAATTTGATTTTTATCTTCCCACCCGCATTTTGTTTGGCGCGGGCCGTTTAAACGACCTGGGCACCGCCAAACTGCCTGGAAAAAAGGCGTTGATCGTCATTTCGGCGGGAACGTCCATGCGCAAAATGGGGTATTTGGACCGCGTAACCGCCCTGCTTAAAAAACAAGGGGTGGAAAGCGTCGTGTTTGATAAAATTTTGCCTAACCCCATTTTGGAACACGTCACCCAAGGGGCCCAGCTGGCCCGCCAGGAAGGGTGTGATTTTGTGATAGGCTTGGGCGGAGGCAGCAGCATTGACAGCGCCAAAGCCATTGCCGTTATGGCTAAAAACCCGGGCAATTATTGGGATTATATTTCCTCCGGCACCGGCAAGGGTTTAATCCCCAAAGAAGGGGCCCTGCCGTTAGTGGCCATCACCACCACGGCCGGCACCGGCACCGAGGCCGATCCGTGGACCGTTATCACCAACAAAGAAGAAAAAACCGGCACCGGCTGGGAGTGCACCTTCCCGGTACTATCCATTGTAGACCCGGAATTGATGACCTCCGTCCCGCCGCATTTGACCGCTTACCAAGGGTTTGATACGCTTTTCCACTGTACAGAAGGGTTTATAGCCAATATCGCCACCCCGGTTTCTGACGCGTTAGCCTTAAAAGCCATTGAGCTCATCGCCCGTTATTTGCCGCGCGCCGTGAAAGACGGAAAAGACCTGGAAGCCCGCCAGCAAGTGGCTGTGGCTAATACGCTGGGGGGCATGGTGGAAACTTTTTCTTCCTGCACCAGCGAACACTCTTTGGAGCACGCCATGAGCGCCTATTACCCCAAACTGCCGCACGGGGCGGGGCTGATTATGCTTTCTTTGGCGTATTATGATTTCTTTAAAGACAAAGGCCCCGCAAAACGCTACGGCCTGATGGCGCAGGCGATGGGAGAAAATATCTCCGGTCTGGACGAAGCCGCCCAAGCCCAAGCCTTTTTAACCGCGCTAAAGAAATTGCAGCAAGCCTGCCAAGTGGATCAGTTAAAAATGAGCGACTACGGCCTCAAACCCGAAGATTTAGAGCCTATGGCAAAAACCGCCTGGGATACCATGGGCGGCCTGTTTGAGCTGGACCCATACAAATTAAACCTGCAGGAAACGCTGTCTATTTACAAAGCGGCTTATAAATAATAAAAAAGGGCTCCTTACCGGAGCCCTTTTTTAAACCCCGCCAAGAAATAACCCCCGTTTTTTTGTATCCTATTTGTATATGGCGCAAAGCTATCCAGACATTTACCATACCATTATCATCGGCGCGGGCGCTTCCGGCCTGATGTGCGCCGGCTCATTTAACGCGCGCAAACTGGTTATTGACCACAACCCCGCTCCCGGCGCCAAAGTGAAAGTTTCCGGCGGGGGAAAGTGCAATTTTTCCAACACCCGTATTTCCGCCGCCAATTATTTTTCCCAAAACAAACATTTTTGCAAAAACGCATTGGCCGCCTATAAAAATGCGGATTTTTTAAAATTGTTAGATGATAACCATATCCCTTGGACGAAAACTCCCTCCGGTCAATTATTTGCCCATAGCGCCCAAGACATCGTGCACCTGCTTACCCGCCGCGCCCAACAAGCAAACAGCCGCTTATGGCTAAACACCCAAGTTTTGCGGGTACGGCAGGAAACAACCGGCTTATATACGGTGCAAACGTCCCGCGGCAAACTAAGCGCGCAGAACGTCGTGCTGGCGACGGGGGGGCTTTCTTACCCGGCGTTGGGGGCCAGCGCTTTTGGCATAAAAACCGCACGGGAAATGGGGCTTAATATTATAGAGCAAACCCCGGCGCTGGCGGGCCTCTGCTTTACGCGGGACTTGCGCCGGCAAACCGCCCATTTGGCGGGAAACAGCCTGCCTGCGCACATACAGTGCGGCAAATTTTCTTACCGCGGGCCGCTGTTGTTTACGCATGAAGGCATAAGCGGCCCCGCCGTATTGCAGGCCTCTTTATTTTGGAATGAGGGGGAAAACATAACGGTTAATTTCCTGCCGGATACGGACGCCTTGGCCTTTTTAAAAGAGCATAAAAATTCCCCCAAACTATTTTCTTCTTTACTGGCTGAAAAAATATCCCCCAAAATAACCAAAGCGCTTTTGGGGGAGGGGGACGTATCGGCCGCCAACGCTTCGGCGGCCTGCCTGCAGCAGGCCGCCCAACGGCTAAACCATTTTGTATTTATCCCGCAAAGCACCAGCGGCTGGACCAAGGCCGAAGTCACCCGCGGCGGAGTGGACACCAAAGAAATAAACCCTTCCACCATGCAATGCCGCCGCTTGCCGGGGCTGTTTATCACCGGGGAACTGTTGGACGTAACCGGCATGCTGGGGGGATACAATTTACAATGGGCTTGGAGCAGCGGCTGGGCCGCGGCAAAAACGTTGGAAAAAATCTTTTAAATACAAAAAAATTTCCGTGAATTAAAAGCCCTTTATTGCTATAATATTTCTAGCTGTTACAGGCTTTCTTCGGAGAATATATGGATTTTAAGAAAAAACCGTTTAATCTGTTTACTTTATGGATAGAATCTTTTAAGCTGGCCAATAAAACTTTTGGCGCGTTGGTTTTGCTTATCTTTCTGTTGGTTGTCTTTATCGCAGCCGCCCTTACGGCTATTGTCATTGTAGCTACCAAAATGGTGCTTCCCGGCGCCATGACGGGCCCTTTCCTGGCCGGTATCAGCACCGCCACCCTTATGCTTATAGCCAGCTATATCGTGTATTTTATTTTCCCGTGTACGTTAATTAATATGATTTCCGCCCGCGCCAATAAAGTGGGAACCGCCCTTCCGGAATGTTTCTGGAAAGCGCTGCTTCCTTCTTTTTATTTGCTTTTAGCCAGCATTGTAATCGGCATACCTACATTAATAGTAAATTGGGTGGTGCAAAGCGCGGGATCCTCTAACTTAAGCCTGTTGGTTTCGGCCGCGTTGGTTTTTGGGCTGTATATCCCCGCCGCGTTTACCGCGCCCGCCATTACGCTGCGGGGGGAAAACCCCGTTTCCGCCATCAGATACAGTATGGATTTGGTATTCCGCCGTTATTTCCGTACCGCCATTTTGCTTTTCAGTATTTGGCTGTCCCCGTTTATAGGGTTTGTAATCATAGCAGGCGCTTTGATAATAGGCATACCGCTGTTCTTTGCCAACAGTTTTGACATCACCAATTTGACCATAGGCTGGTATATTGTATTTTTAGCCGCCTTATTAGCTTACGCTTTTTCTTTATATTTTGCGTTTACGGCAAATACGCTTTTGTTTTTAAACCTAGACCACGGCTTCAACCGGGACGGATTTGAAATTTCCGACGCGGAAAAGTTGGCCGGGATGTCTTCTTCCACAGCGTTGCCCGCTACAGCCGGCATGCCGGTACAACGGCCCGAAAACGATATTTTAAGCCCCAACGAACAGGTGGGCATGCTTACCACGGTTTCCCCGGAAACAAACGAAATGAATGTAGACGAGCATTTAAACCAGGTTTATTCACCGGATAATATTAAAGTACAGCAATATATGCACCAAGAAGAAGACCGTATGCCCACTATTCTTTTTGACGATGATATGGCGCAGGATATTGCAAAAAACCAAGAAATGATGTCCGCCAAAAAAGAAAAAAACAATCAGCCCGAGGACAACGGGCCGGAAAATATTAAACTTTCCAAGAGGTAATTCTTTATGAGTAACCATACACGGTATTCTGTATCCTCTTATATTAAAAACGCGGTAAAAACCGTGGAAAAAAGCGGTTTGCCCCTTGTGCAAATTTTATTGGGCGGACAGGCGGGCATTATTTTAGTCAGCTTGCTATGCCAACAATACGACCCTTTTAATAGCACCCCGGAAGAACACCCTTTTCTGTATATTCTTTGGGCGCTGGCAACCGGCGTGATTAGTTTATTTATGATGACGTCTTGTCTAAACATTTTAAAAAACGCCCGGGAAGGGAAACTAATTACTTGGAAAGAAGCCCTGCATATAGCTGCCGGCCGGTTTTGGAAGGTGGCCGGAGCAAGCATATGGTATATAGTGCTAATGTGGCTGGTTTTCTTGTTGTTCGCGTTTATCGCTTTAGCCCTGGTGGTGGTTATCTATTCCATATATTCCACAGCCAGTATTTTAGTGGGGGTTATCGCCTCTGTGGCGGCAATATGGCTGTTTTTCACCACCTTGCTGGGTTCCGTTTTCAGTATATACGCCGTAGCAACGGGGGAGAAAAACGTTTTTAACGCTTTGCCTTATGCTTATAATTTACTTAAACAAGACTATTGGCATCTGTTTAAATTAGGGATTATAGCTGGGTTGATTGTACTGGTGTTCTCCACCCTTATTGGGGTTATACAGCTGTTTATTATGCCTTTATATATGATAAATACGTTGCTTGGCATAGCGGGCACGTGGCTATTATCGCTGCCATGTACGGTCATTAACTCGGTGGTGGGTTTGGGCTTAATATACGAGCTATACGCCGGTGCCAAACGTACGCAAAGCACACAACCCGCAGAAAACTGATTTTGCAAGAGGGCTCTTATATACGCCCTCTTTTTTGTTATGGTTATATAGGATATTACTACACACGGAGGATTCATGCATACCGCACTGACTATATTAAATTTGCTGGGAGGGCTGGCCATCTTTTTAACTGGCATGAAAATGATGAGCGACGGACTGCAAAAAGTGTCCGGCGATAAGATGCGCCAATTATTGGGCATCGCCACCACCAACCGTTTTGCCGCCACCGCCTGCGGGCTATTGGTTACCTCTATCATTCAATCCTCCAGCGCCACCACGGTAATGGTAGTGGGGTTTGCCAGCGCGGGGCTGCTTAATTTATACCAATCCTTAGGCGTTATTTTTGGGGCCAATATCGGTACCACCATGACAGCCTGGATTGTAAGCTTGTTTGGGTTTAAAATACAAATATCCCTCTTTGCTTTGCCAGTAATAGCAGTAGGTTTCTTTGCCCAGTTTATACCGCGCGTGCCGGCTATCAGAAGAACGGGTGAAGCTTTAGTGGGCTTTGGGTTGTTGTTCTTGGGGTTGGACCTCATGAAAAACACCATCCCGGCCGATTTTGCCCAAAATCCGCAGGTAATGGAGTGGATTTCAAAATTCCGCCCGGACAATTTACTTAACCTCTTAACGCTTATCGCCACCGGCACGGTGCTTACCGTGATATTGCAGTCTTCCAGCGCCGTTATGGCCATGACGCTTACCTGCGCCGCCGCCGGAATTATTGATTTTCCCACCTCATGCGCCCTTGTGCTGGGGGAGAACATCGGCACCACTATTACGGCTAATTTGGCCGCCATTGGCGCCAATAAAACAGCCAGAAGGGCGGCGGTAGGCCACTCACTATTTAATATTTTAGGCGTGGTGTGGGCTGTTATTTTATTCCGCCATTTTATTAGTTTGGTGGATTGGGTGGTTCCGGGCAGCCCTTATGTGAAAGATCCTAATGCCTTAACGGCGGTGTTGCCTTACCACATTTCAGCTTTCCATTCTATTTTCAACGTACTCAACACCCTTATCATGCTGCCGTTACTTAAACAATTGGCCGCATTAACCTTGCTGATCTTCCCCAAAACCAAACGCGAAGACAACAAACAAACCGAACTTATTTATCTGTCCACCCGGTTTGCCAATACGCCGGAATTGGCGTTGGTTGCCGTACGCAATGAAGTAGAACGCATGATGAGCTTTGTTACCAAAATTACAGACAAAGTAATGCACGCCGTAAAAGTGGAAGATGAAAAAATGTTCGTGCGGCTGGTGGAAGACGTAAAAGAAGCCG
The DNA here is from genome assembly GCF_949292495.1 of Candidatus Avelusimicrobium aviculae. Classification (NCBI taxonomy): domain Bacteria; kingdom Pseudomonadati; phylum Elusimicrobiota; class Elusimicrobia; order Elusimicrobiales; family Elusimicrobiaceae; genus Candidatus Avelusimicrobium; species Candidatus Avelusimicrobium aviculae. The sequence goes on along the minus strand of NZ_CASEZB010000009.1, from coordinate 4,539 downwards.
AAAAAACAACCGACGTGTTGGAACACAAAATAAATATCTATTTAACCCAGCTTTCCCACGGCAACTTATCGCGCGATGCCGTGGCGCATGTATGGTCTTTATTTGACGTGATAAACAGCATTGAGCGCATGGGCGACTGCGGGGAGAAAATCGCCCGCATATTGGAAAAATTCCACACCAAGCAGGCTTTCTCTCAAGCGGATATAGACAATATAGAAGAAATTGCCAAGCTGACCAAAGAAATCACCCGTGAAACCCGCAAAGCCATTGTGTTTGTGCAACACCCCACGGGAGAATCCGCCAAAGAAGCCAACGAAATTTTGGCTCAGGCCGCCGCGCGGGAAGAAGAGTTAAACGCGCTGCGCAAAAAATTGCTTAAAGACCGCAGCACCCGCTATTATGAGGGGGAAGAAGCCAGCCCGGACTTTATCACCGCCTATTCCGATATATTAAGCAATTTTGAAAGAATAGGGGATTACGCCCTGCGCGTAACGGAAAACATCTTGGGGGCGCGTTCCCCGGAACACGGCACCAAATACATCACCGTGCCCAGTAAGGAGAAACACGCATGAACTTCCGCCCAGCCGATTTTCTGCAAGACGTAAAAACCCTGTTCGCCATGCTGTGGGCGTCCGTTAAAGGGAAGTATAAATTTCCTTGGGGGCCGGTTTTGCTGACCCTTGTGTGTGCGGTATACGTAATCAGCCCCGTAGACATACTGCCGGAAGTCATGCCCCTGCTAGGCATTACAGATGACGGAGCTTTCATCGTGCTGGTGCTGGCCCTGTGGCAAAAAAGCATTAAAGCGTACCGCCAAAGCCTGGCCCAACCCACAGACAAAGACCAAGTGATAGACACCCAGGCGTACAAAACGGACAGCGCCCCTGAAAAAAAAGACCAATAATACCGCTTCTCTATCCTTAAAAACCGCCGGAAAATAACGGTGGTTTTTTTCGTTTTTTCAAAGTGATATAATAAACGTATATGAAAAAACTAATCAAAATCTTGCTTGTGTGCGGGATAACGTTGGTTGTCCTGCTGGCGGCGGGTTTGGTGACGTTAAAAGTCATGTTCCCGCCGGAAAAGCTCAAAGCCATGGCCGAGAGCTACACAAAAGAGAATTTCCACCGGGAAATATCTTTTGACGGCGTTTCTTTCAATTTGATTGGGGTAACGTTAGACAATTTCGCTTTGTCAGAAGAAAGCACCTTTGAACAGGGCACTTTCGTAAAAGCGGACAAATTGCAGGTAAAAGTGGCGTTAAGACCGCTTTTCCAAAAGAAAATAGAAGTCCGCCGGGTGATTTTGGACGGGCTGGAAGTAAACGTGGTAAAACAGGCGGACGGCAGCTTTAATTTTGATTCACTGGTTGCCGGCTCTTCCTCTTCCGCCGAGGAGCAGCCCCAAGCCGCCCAGGAAGCTTCCGCTCCTGCAAACTTGGACCTAACCATAGAAAAAATCAGCATTACCGATTGCGCCTTCTCCTACAAAGACCTGCAAACGGGGATGAACGCCTCCGTAGACAAATTAAACCTGGAAATACGGGATTTTGATTTGGCTAACCCGTTCTCTTTTAAGCTGGATTTCACCATGGGTTATCAAGACGCGGCCTCCGGTATGGATATGACTATTCCCGTAACGGTAGACACGGTGGTGTCTTTGGCCAATTTAGACATGCAGCAAGCCTATATTACCGTAAAGGGGATTAGCGCTTCTTACAAAACCGTCCGGTTCCTGTTAACCGGGGGGGTAAAAAATTTTATGGCCCCGGTGGTGGATTTGACCGGCTCTCTTACCGGCATTAATAACACCACGTTTGAGGAATTCCTGCCGGATTTGCCCTCTTTTAATCTGCCGCAAATTACGGTAAACGTGCAAGCCTCGGCCGATATAGAAAAAAGCCAGGCCGTTATCCAGCAAATTAAGCTGGGGATATTAAACTCCGGCATTACGGCTTCCGGCAATGCCTCCTGGGCAAGCGCCACGCCTACCTATAACATTACCGGCAATATGGCCATTGCCTTGGCTGAAGCCGTGCAAATGACCGATACCGTGGCGGACTTTAAACCGCAAGGCCAAATTTTAGGCACCTTTACCGCTACGGATAAGTTAGACGGCAAAGACGTGCGCGGCAATATTACGTTAAAAGACGTAAGCGTCATGTATGAACCGGTAACCGCGTCCGCCTTAAACGGGGTCATCAATATCGCCTCGGTGGACGATATTTCCTGCGCGTCTTTAACCGGGCTTTTAAACGGTGAAAAATTCACCTCTTCCTTCTCTTACAAAAATATTCAGGAAGTAATGAATATTGTGTTTAATTTGGATTTATCCAAATTTAAATTAGACAGCCTGCCGGCCGCCCAAACCTCCGCCGTACAGGAAGAAGGAACCCAAACCGAAGCGGCACCCGCCGAGCAAAACGCGGCGGAGACGGCACCGGCTCCAACCGAGGAACCCCAACCGGCCGCCACAGCCCAAGCGGACGGCCCGGAAACCTATATGAATATCCAAGCCAACGTAAAAGTGGGGGAAGTGCAAGTTCCGTTCTTCACCACCCAGGGCTTTGCCATTAACGCTAACTTAACTTCCGTAAGCCCCAGCATGAAGAAAGCCAACGGACAGGTTTCTTTTACCTTGCAGCCCGGCGCCATTACGGATTTGGACTCTTTCGTAAAAGAAAACAAAATAGTCAAAATCCTGCTGCTGCCTATTAACATCATCAACCGGGTGGCCAAAGTGTTAAATATTGACTTGTTCCCGGCGGAAAACTCCGCCCAGAAGGGTCAAATTTCTTACGACGCGGCTGAAGGCGTATACAACTTTGTAAACGGTGTGATGACGGTGGAAAAAACGACCTTAACCTCTAAATTAACCAACATCAATGGTTCCGGTAAGGTAGATTTTCCGCAAGATAACATTGATATGAAAGTATCCGCCACCGTGCTGACCAGCCAGACCCCCATTGTGATTAAAATTACGGGGCCGGTGGAAAATCCGTCCGGTAAATTGGACGTGTTAAATACCGTAGGCTCCCTGGTGGGGGGACTGTTAAGCACACAAACGCCCGGAAACCTCGTTAGCGGGGCCGCCAGCACCGCCGGGGCCGTTGCCACCGGCGCGGTAAAAACTACCGGGAAAGTAGCCGAAACGGCCGTTAAAACCGGTACCACCGTAGTAAAAGGCACCGTGGGGGTGGCCAGTGATACCGTAAAAGGCACTGTAAACACCGCCAAAGATGCTTTAAAAGGCATTGGTTCTTTGTTTAAAAAGAAAGACGATAAAGAAGAAAAGAAATAAACCTTCCGCCTTTAATTGTACACAAAACCCCCGTTTGAAAACTCTCAAACGGGGGTTTATTAAAAATAGATATATATTCTACAATCTACCCAATAGTTTTAAAATAAAACAACCGATACCTTCCTAGAGAAAATAAATTATCAATTTTCTTTCATCTGACACCCCTAAATTTCTCTAAGTTCTCCATTAATTAATATCATAGCATCCCGATGTATTCCATACATCTCATTAAACTTTAATTAATAAAAACACATAGAATTCCTTAATAGTCTTCTTTTCCAATATTTTTATCATACAAAAAGGCCCCAGCTTTTTACGGCTGAGGCCTTTTGAACCTTCAAATACTATGTAAGATGTTAGTTAGCTACATTTACACATTTCAAGCCACTTCTTTCAACATGACACCAGCCATTACCACTGGCAGCCACAGGGCCACAACTGCTCCAACATGTACGTCCTTCACTCGAGCAGCTGCCGCCGGAACTGGCCCCTAACTCAGAACAAGTCATGCCACTGCTCATAAAGATATCAATTAAACATTTCGAAGTTCCGTTAGGAATTTCAGCACATTCTTTATTCACTACTTTCTTTTCATAATTGGACTGCCAAACCAATTGTTCTTTTTTCTTACAGGTATCAGAAGCCAACTCCCAAGTGCATTTGTCTAAACTGGTGTTATACTTATACGTTTTAGAACCCGTATACCCGCTGGGGCAGTTTTCCTCTTTCGTCAAGTTAGACGGCTGACCCGCGCATTTACAACCGCTGTTGTCCCCGTAAGACCAGCTGCACGTATCGTAATTATACGTATCCGTTATTGTTCCAGTCCATTTACTGTTCTCACTAGAGCAGTAACGCGTCTTCGTGCTGGTCCCGCTGTATTGTTTCTTTGGTGCCCCCGCACTGGAACCGCAGTAGCAGTCTTCATCATAATACTGGTCCCAATAGCAGTTCCCTTTGCCATAATAGTAACGGGCCGTAATCGTTCCGTCATATTTGCTGCCCCATTTGCTGTCCGTAGAGCAGCTTCTCGTTTTATCCTCATAACCGCTCGTGCGCCCACTGGAAGGAGCGTCCGCTCTCGTAGTGCTACAGTAACAATTTTCAGAGGTTAAATTCCATTGGCAACTATTAAAATCATAGCTTTCATTAATGTTGCCGTCATATTTGTTACCAAAGCCTCTCACTTTATCATACTGGCACAAACGCGTGCGGCTGGCAGCCGACTCATTCACCATG
>NZ_CASEZB010000008.1:0-25794 GCF_949292495.1 Candidatus Avelusimicrobium aviculae | reverse complement strand
TGGAACCATTACGTATACTTGGCAGGGGGAACCTACCTGCAGTTATAAGAAAACGGATAACTGCCAAGAAGAAGTCTGCCAACCCACAAAAGGGCAGAGCTATACGGAAGAGTGTCCGGATGGGCAGACAGGTACTATTACATATACTTGGAACCAAAGTGCGTGTAAGTACGATAAATTGGAGGAGTGTTCCTCGTTAACTTGTGATGATTTTAGTTATAAAATAAACCATAAGTCAGAGTGCTGTCCTTCTGCTCCCTATACGGATTTGGCCTGTTATTATGAATGTCCAAAGTATCAGTGGACAGCGAATGGTTCCGGTAATTCTGGTTATCCTTCTATCGTTTTTGGTTCTAACTGGGTAGAAAGAGCGTGCCGTCAAGGTAATCAAAGCTACAATGTTACTTGCAACAGTTCTGTAAGTGGAAATTGTTGGAATTTGAAAGCAATAGCTCCATCAAATGTAACAATTATATACAGCAACTATTCCTTAACGGATCCTTGCACCCAATCAACCTGTTCTGCAAAGAATGAAGGAGAAATATGTTTGGTGGTGTCTAATGCTCCAAACAATCCAGGGGAGAGTGTACGGTGCGGTTATGGCACCATTCCTAACCAATTTAGTTTCTCCGGAAATATTGTTGGCGTGAAATGCCAAAAGGATCCCAATTCATTATATTGTAAAAATGGTTGGTAGATTTTACAAATTACCAGACCTCCCCGTTGGCAACCCCAACGAGGAACAGCCCCCCGGACACGGGGGGCTGTCTGTTTTATTTAATAAATGTCGGCTCACCTCGGAGCATTTTATTTAGGTTTTTATAGCGCCAAAAACCGGCCAAGGCTTTAACAACCCAGTGTGTACACGGAAATTTGTGGGGTATTCCCCAACATTTTATGAAATATGAAGGTAACCGATTTCCGTTTAAACGCGTAACGTTTAATAACGTATATATAACCCCGGGTCAATGCCCCGGGGTTTTTTAACGAACAGAGTGTTTTTTTGAGAAAAAGAAGTTTTGTTTATGGCGGTCAAAATAATTTTTAAGCAATTTTACCGCGACAATTACAGAAATAGCATCTGCTATGGGGGGAGAGAAGAAAACCCCGTTAAGCCCCAAAAACAGCGGCAGAATCAGCACCAGCGGGATAACTAATAACACCTGTCGGGATAAACTCAGCAAGGCGGCCTGCAAAGGCTTATTGACCGCTTGGAAAAAGCTGGTGGTAAGTATTTGCAAAGATACAAAAGGCAGCATAATGTTTAGTACGCGCACCGCGTAAGAAGCGAGGTATATGAGTTGTTGGTCGGTAGAGTTAAATATAGACACCACCTGCCGGGCAAATAATTCAATAAGAATAAAACCGGCTGTGGTAATTACCGTTCCCCAGCGTATAGCCATTTTAAGGGTTTGAATAGAAGTTTTGTACTTTTTTGCCCCGTGGTTATAGCCAATTAAGGGCTGCGCTCCCTGGGAAAGCCCCAAAAGCGGCATGGTAATGATGGTATTGACGCTGATGGCAATCCCAATGGCGGAAATGGCCACGTTTCCGCCGTATTTTAATAAAGCATGGTTTAAAATAACGTTTAACATGCTGGATGCCATTTGAAACGCGAACTGGGAAAAACCAATTGTCATGCTTGCCCATACAATATGCCATTTTAAACGGAAGAATCTCCATCGCAAGCGGTACAGGCTGTTTTTGCGGGTAAAAAACAGCATAATCCATGCGAAAGAAACGGTTTGCCCGCACACGGTGGCCAGCGCGGCCCCGCGCATGCCCCAGTCCAACACGAAAATAAATATAGGCCCAAGTACCAGGTTTATCCCTGCCCCAATTAATTGGGTTCCCATAGCGGTTTTGGGATTTCCGGACGCGCGGATAAAGTTATTTAAACCCAAACTGATACCAAATAAAAAATAACCCGGCATGACGGTTTGGGTGTAAGCGCGTGCATAAGGCAATACTTCTTGGTCTGCCCCTAAGAAAGCTAATACAGGGTCTAGAAATAAATAAGTGCCAAGAGTAATAACGCCGGATAAAATGGACAGCAGAACAAAAGCGTTTCCTAAAATTTGCTGGGCTTCTTCGGTTCTTTTCTCACCTAATCGGATGGAAAACAAAGCGTTGGCCCCTACGCCCACTAAGGCGCTGAATCCCAAAAACAACAATCCCAGCGGGAATAATATACTGATGCCGGCTATTCCCAGCGCGCCAATGTGCTGCCCTACATAAATGCGGGAAATAATATTGTAAACAGCGTTTACAAACATACCCGCCACAGCCGGCGCGGAAAATTTAATTAACAGTTGGGATAAAGCTTTTGCTTTAAACGGGTTTTTGTGTAATGCTTGGGCTTGCGCCATAAGTCCTGTCCTTGCGAAGAGAAAACCGCCCCAGGCCGGAAGGCGGTTTGGTGTATCTATTTTATTCTACAAAATATCGGGGGGCTTACGCTGGATATAAAAAACCTCCGGCAGGAACCGGAGGTTTTTTATGGTTTGCTATTTTTTATTTTCCGGTGTTTTGCGCGGGAACGCCGCCGGTTAAGTCTTTAATGGCGGCTACTGCGCCCAATACATTGCTGGCTTCATACGGCATATAAATGACTTTATTGTCTTTTCCTTCCGTCATTTTGCCAAGCGCTTCAATGTATTTGAGCGAAATCATATAGCTGGCCGGGTTGGAAGACTGCGCCACCGTAGCGGCTACAATTTTTACGGATTCCGCTTCCGCCGTGGCTACCTTAATTTTAGCTTCAGAGATACCTTCCGCCTGTAAAATGGCGGCCTGTTTGGCCCCTTCCGCTTTTTTGATTTCAGATTCGCGGATAGCTTCCGCTTTCAGAATCTGGGCGGTTTTGGTACCTTCGGCTTCGGTTACCATGGCGCGGCGGTCGCGTTCGGCTTTCATTTGTTTTTCCATGGCTTCACGTATGGCGGCGGGGGGGATAATGTCCTGCAATTCCACGCGGTTTACTTTTACGCCCCATTTGTTGGTGGCTTCGTCTAAAATTACCTGCAGTTTGCTTTTGATGATTTCACGGGAGGTTAAGGTTTGGTCCAAATCCATTTCACCGATGATGTTTCTCAACGTGGTTTGGGTCAATTTTTCAATAGCCGTAGGCAAAGATTCCACCTGATAAGCCGCTTTTAACGGGTCCGTGATTTGAAAGTACAGCAAGGCGTTAATTTCTATGCCTACATTGTCTTTGGTAATTACGCTTTGGCGGGGAAGGTCATACACGGTTTCGCGCATGTCAATCACGTCGCGCATACTGGTTTGCGGAATGGAACGCGTCCGTCCGGCGCCGTCCACATATTCGCGGTTTTCACGCCACTCCATCAAATGCGGTTTGTCCATAATGGGTATAATCCAGTTGATGCCGGGATTGAGCACTTCTAAATATTTCCCAAAGCGTTCGATAATCATTACCTGGGCTTGTTTTACCACCACAATGCCTTTGGCAATCATAATGATAACAAATACGGCTAGTACGATTAAGAACGAAAACCCTAAAGAACTTATTCCAGCAGCTTCTTGCATATTTTCTCCTTTTTTATTAAGTTATCCCGCCCGTTTATGACGCGCGGGCCCAACCCAAATTATTTTTCTTTTACGGTAACGGTTACCCCGTCCAGCTTTTCCACCACGCATTCCGTCTCGGCGGGTAATTCTTTATCAGCGGTTGCTTTCCAGCTTTCCCCGCCGATTTTTACCCGGCCTTCCCCGGTTTTCGGGTTGATGGGCGTTTCCACCAAGGCGGTTTTGCCAATGATGTCTTCCGCCGGGGTTTTGACGTGTTTTACTTTGTCATACAAGTGGCGCAGGGCAAACGGGCGAATGCCCGTCCACGCGATAGTGGCCAGTACAATAAAAAAACCTACCTGCCACCACAAATTTAAACCCAGCCACGCGCCCAGCCACGCGCCTGTCAGCCCTATCCCTATACAGGACAGAGAAAATTCCATCGTAAACATCTCGCCTACAAAACACAAAACTGCGGCGATGAGATATATATAATGGGGCATTGTTCCTCCGTTTAGTTTTTAATAATTTCCAAATAATTGCGCAAATATTTTAGGCGCCGTTCGTCCCGCAATTTATTTAGCACGTAAATCATATTGGCAATAAAACGGCGGATGATAGTGCGGGAGGATAAGGGAGAAAGGAACTCGTCATGCCATTTGATTTCACGGGCTACAATATAATCTTTACAGTCCTGCTCGGTTAGTATTTTCCCGTCGTCTAACGGGTCTATAAATAAAATTTGGTCATGGTCCGGGTCCTGCATAAAAACCAAAATGCGGCCGGCTAAATCCACCAATCCGCTTTCCACCCCAAAGCGTTGGGCGATGGTTTGGTATAAGCAGGCGCTGCAAAGACTGGAGCCCCGTTTTTTAATCAAAAAACGCCCAAAGGATATGTCTTTAATATCTAAATTGGCGGGCAGTGTTACAAAGTGCAGGGTGGAGAAAAAATATTTGCCCATTAGGGCCGCTATTTCCTGCAGGTTTTTGGCGTTTAACAAAATAGGGCGTAAATCGTGGGCGATTTTATCTAATTTTTGAGTAATCTCTCCGCGTTTTGCAGAGGGGGAGGCGAACAGCGCCAACAGCCATAAGCCTTCTTCCAAATCCGGGTTGATTTTTCCGGCGAAAGCGGATACTTGTTCTGCCAAATTCCCCCAGCAAATTTCTTCCAGCGTGTAACGTACTTTGGGCGGAACGGAAGAAGAAAAAGCGCTGTCCATCGCTTGCTGTACACGGGCCGGGTCCGCCTTTACGGCGGCGGCTAATTCCGGGCGGAGCATATCGGTATATTCATCCGATTCTGTCTCAATCAGCTTAAGAAGCGCTTTTAATTGTTGCGTATCCCAACTTTTCATATATAAAAGCATAGCAAATTTAGCAAATACTTTAAACTGTTTTTACGACTAAAAATTATCTTTATAAAACAATAAAAAAACCGGGCTTTCGGCCCGGTTTTACGCTTGGGAAAAGATTACAGGTCTTTTTCGTTAGCGGTAATGGAAAGCACTACACGGCGGTTTTGCGCCCGGCCGGCAGCGGTGCTGTTGCTGGCGATGGGGTTAGAAGAACCGTAACCAATGTAGGTGATGCTCTTGGTTTGCAAGCCGCTTCCCAATAGGAAATCATAAACGGCTTTGGCGCGTGCTTTGGACAGGCTGTTGTTGATAGCGTCCGTACCGGTAGAATCGGTATAACCCTGTACCACAATGCGGTTTTGGGGATATTTTTTAAGTACGCGGTTTAAGTCCGTCAGCGTTTGCATGGCGTCGGGAGATAATTCACTGCTGTTGGTGGCGAACAAAATATCGTTTTTCAAGAAAACTTGAATGCCATTATCGCTCTTTACCACTTCGGCAATGGCGGCCAGCTCTTTGGCTTGTTTGTCATAGTAGTTACCCAACAAGCCGCCGGCGGCTAAACCGGCTAAAGCGCCGTATACGGCGCCTTGACCGCTGCTGCCGCCCGTGTTGTGGGAAATAATGGCGCCGGCGGCGGCACCTACTGCAGCACCTCCGGCGGCGCCCCAAGCGGTGCGTTTACCGGGAGTAGTGCAGGCTGCGGCCAAAAGCGCGCAGATGCTGCAAACTAAAATAGTTTTTTTCATGCGGTTGTTTCTCCTTCTAAAATAAAACTGCTTTTACTATTTTACTTTATTTACCGTTAAAAAGGGGCGATTATTTAGAAATAAAAAACCCCGGGATATTTGCCCGGGGTTTGGTGTGGGTGAAAGTTTTATTTTGCGGAAAGTTCCAACTCCACACGGCGGTTGGCGGCGCGTCCTTTAGAGGTTTTGTTAGTTGCCACAAAGTTGGTGGCCCCCATGCCTTTATAGGATACGTTCTGCTCCGGCACGCCTTTTCTGATTAAAGCGTCCGCCACTGCTTTGGCGCGGCGTTCAGAAAGGTCTTTGTTATAGAGAGGGTCTCCGGTGGAATCCGTATACCCTACCACGGTAATGTGGTGGTTGGGATACTTCTTTAAAATATTAGCCGTTTGGGTTAACTGTCTGTTGGAAACGCGCAAAATGGTGTCGCTGTCCCAAGCAAAGCGGATGGGGTTTTTGTAATTTACCACCACTTTTCCGGTTTTGTGCCGGCGGACATTAGCCATAGTGGAAAAATCTTTTTCCTGTTGGGCGGCGGCGTTTTGGCGGGCCTGTTCGGCGGCCAAGCGTTCTTGCTCCGCTTTTTGGGCTTCAGTATATTCCTTTACGGCGGTGCGGGCGGCTTCTTCAGCCACGGTTTTCATGCAGGGGCATTTTAAGCAGTCTGCTTGGCATTTTTGCGCTTGCTGCGCGGCTTTGCGGCAGGGAATGCCGGTGGTGCGTCTTTCGCAGTGGCAGGCGGCCAAACAGAGGGAAACAACTAACAGCAGTGCGGCTTTCTTCATAAGTTTCTCCTTTGTTGGAAATGTTATCTCCATTCTACAATATTTTACAGTCCGGTTTACCTTTGCGTTTCATAAGTTCCCGGTATAATTGAACCACCGGTTTGTGAAACTTTGGGTGTTCATAGTCGGACAATAAATAAGAAAGGGGTTTTAATACGAACTCCCGCTCATGCAGGCGCGGGTGGGGAATAATGAGAAGGTATTCGTCGTCATCGTCAAAAAATTCAATATTGTCATAAAACAAAATGTCAAAATCTATTACCCGGGGGCCGTTTTTAAAAGTGGGTACGCGGCCCAATTTTTTTTCCAATTCTTTTAATTTGCGAAGTAATGCCTTTGGCTGGTAGGGCGTGCTTAATATCACCACGGCGTTTATAAAATCCGCCTGGTTGGTGAACCCTTCCGGCTTGGAAATGATGTAGGGGGATACCTCTTTTACCGTGCCTAAATCCGCCAAAGCGGAGACGGCTTTGTCTATATTTTCTTTGGCGGGGGAAATATTGCTGCCTAAACCTAGTACCGCTTGGGGCATATTATTCTTCTCCTTGATAGGTAATCCAGCGGTTGGGCTCTTCGGCCACTTTTACGCTAAATACGTGAGGTAAATGTTGGCTTACGCGGTTGTAAATCCAAATGGCAAGCGCTTCGGTGGTGGGGTTTTTTAAAATAACGCCCAGGTCGCTTCCTTGCAGGCGTTGGTCAATTTCCGTTTCCAAAAATTGGGCTACGGGGCGGAAATCCAGCAGAAATCCCTCCTGGTTTAAAGGGCCGTGAAACGTAACCTCATAGGTAAAATGATGGGGGTGGGCTGCTTCGTTTAAAGTACCCTCGTGGCTGTGGCTTGCGGTAAACGCGCCGGTTTGGGTTTGATACACTTTGGTCATTTGGTGGTTTGCAGCTCCTGCCAAAAATTCATTATTTTGCGCGTTTCCTTTACGTCGTGCACGCGCAGTACGTCCGCCCCGTTTTGCAGCGCCACTAAATTGGCGGCTAAGGTTTGGGCTTTGCGCTTGGGCGGTTTTTCACACTGTTGGCTTAAAAACGTTTTGCGCGAAAGCCCCGCCAGCACCCGCACCCCCGGTTCTTTAAAAACGGATAAGTGTTTAAGCAGTATATAATTTTGTTCGCGGGTTTTGGCAAAGCCAAAGCCGGGGTCAATGATAATTTGTTCTTTGGTTAACCCGCAGGAAAGGGCTTGGGCAATTTTGGCGGAGAGGAAATCTTTTATTTCACCCAGCAAATCTTGGTATTGGGTGAGAGACTGCATATTTTGCGGGTTTCCGCGCGTGTGCATAATGACGATTTGGGCTTCGTATTGTTTTACTAAATGAAACATGTCCGGGTTGGGCGTGCCGCTTACGTCGTTAATAATCCTCACGCCGTTTTGCAGCCCTTCTTTGGCTACGGGTATTTTAAACGTATCCAGTGAAAGTTGAACCTTGGGGAAAGCCTGTCGCGCTTTTTTAATAAGCGGCAGTACGCGGGCCAGTTCTTCCTGTTCGGATACAGGCGTTGCCCCCGGGCGGGTGGACTCCCCGCCGATGTCTAATATATCCGCCCCGTTTTGCACGTAATCTTTGCATTTGGCAAACAGGGTGGAAAGGTTATTTTGCGGGTCCCCGTCATAAAAGGAATCAGGCGTGGCATTTACAATGCCCATTAGCTGCGGTGTCATAGGCGGTTATTTTATCATTTCCAAAAATTCGCTGCGCACTTCCATTTTTTTAAACGCGCCCCGTATGGCGCTGGTAACCATAACGGCGTTGTGCTTTTCAATCCCGCGGGAGCTGATGCACATGTGTTTGGCTTTGCATACCACCATTACGCCGTGCGGCTGGAGGGTTTCCATCAGGCTGTCGGCAATTTGGGCCACCAGTTTTTCCTGTATTTGCAGGCGGCGGGCGTACACTTCCACCAAGCGCGCCAGTTTGGAAATCCCCAGCACTTTGCCTTTAGGCAAATACCCTATGCTGATGGTGCCGAAAAACGGCTGCAGGTGGTGTTCGCACGTGGAATAAAACTCAATGTCTTTCAGCACTACCATTTCCTCGCAGGAGCCTTCTTTGAAGGTTTTTAGCACGTCCTGCGGGCGCATTTTATAGCCGCCAAACAGTTTATCCCAGCTGCGCAAAATGCGGCGGGGGGTTTCCAAAAGGCCTTCCCGGTCCGGATTATCGCCGATATAAGCCAATATTTCCCGCAGGTTTTGAAGGATTTTTTCTTCCGTTAGCGTATGTTTGCCATTTTGTGCGTTTGCAGGCTTAAGCGCAGGAACGGATTTTGTTTTATTATTTTTACGCATAGGTCTATATTCTCCTGTAAGTTGCTTTGCGGCTGAAGATAAATCTGTGTTTTTGCGTTTTGGTACGCAAAGTATTTTTGCAAGTCTTGCAAGTCTGTTTCTTGGCCCACCACCAGTTTGATAACGTCCGCCTTGGCCAGCATGTGCGGGCTTACGTAACGCTTGGGGGAAACGGTTACAAAGTCTATTAAAGAAACGTCCGTATCTTTATAGCCGTTGGTTTCCATGTGTATGGTATAACCGGCGGCTTTTAAGGTTTCAAGCAGGGGGGTTAAGGGCTGTTCGGTAGGTTCCCCGCCGGTGATAATGACGTTTTTGCAAGGGAAAGTTTGCACTTGCCGTAAAATTTGTTGGGGAGTCATAAGGGTAAAAGCGGTGTGGGCGTATTGGGTGTCGCACCAGGGGCAGCGCATGGAACAGCCGCTTAGACGCACAAACACGGCGGGCATGCCGGTGTGTTTGCCTTCCCCTTGGATAGAATAAAAAATTTCGTTAATCTTGAGCGACGGCCGCTGCATTTTCGCTCTCCCAAATTTCCAAACTTTTTAGTTTTAAATTTTCCTGTTTTAATTTTTCCCCAATGGTTTTAAACAGGTGCTGGGCCAGCAGTTCCGCCGTGGGATTAGGCAGAACGTCATTTAACAGGCGGTGGTCCGGCAGGTTGTCGTCCAACAGTTTTTTTACGGTTTTAAAATCACACACCATGCCGCTGGGGCCTATTTCTCCCTCTATTAAAAACACCGCTTTCCACGTGTGGCCGTGCAGGTTGCGGCAAGGGCCGTCGTACCCGGGCAGGTGGTGGGCGGAACTGAAAGAGCGGATAAGTTTAATAAGCATTTATTTGGCCTCCGGCAAGGTATTAAAAATTTGCTGCATGTAAATGATGGACACGATAATCACCGCCAGCGTAAACAGCGGCACGCCTATAAACAGGTTTATCAGCCACAGCGCGCTGAGCGGCCCCATTAAAAACACCGCCCATTTGGCTACTAAAGAAAGCGGTACAAACCGCCGGCTGACCAGGCGGAAAAACAGCCCCGCCGTCATGGCGGCGCAAAAGAAAAATGCAAACATTAACGGCACAATCACAAAAGAGCTCATAAACGCCATGGCGTTAATCGTGCCGGAAATGGTGTCTTTATATTTATTTAAAAATTCTTGCGTGGTACTAAAGGTTATTTTTTGCGGCCAAGGCTGTTTTTGCACGCCGGCGGCGGTGGGCATATAAAGCCCGTCCGGCCCAGCTACGGCGGCCAGACCTTTGTTTATAAATTCTTCTTTGGACGGAGGGGTTTGCAGCTGCGCGTTAAACAATATGGAAAAGCCGCTTTGAGGTATTTCAAACAAGGTGGGGGCGGCGGGTTGGACCAGGCGCCCGTTTTCAAACGCAACCAGCGGGAAGTTTTTTATCATAAGCGGCATTTGCGCGTCCAAATACCGGCCCACAAATAAATTTAATCCCACCAAGCAGATTAGAAATAAATACACAACAAACCACGCCGCCTGCCATTTGGTGGCAAACGCCAAGCGGTGGTAAACAGAAAAGCTGAAAATGGTTCTCCAATGAAGCCCTAACATATTGTTTATTATACCAATTTATCTATGCCCAAAGGGGGGAAGCGGTGCGGGCGAAAGCCGATAGCCTAACTGTATGAAAATAGGTACAATATCCTTATATATTCCCATCAGATAAGGGGAGGGTTACTTTGTGCGTATGATGAAAAAAATGATTTTGGCCGGGGCTTTGTTTTTTGCCTTGGCTACTTTGGGTGTTCAAGCCTTTGCCGCGGACTTAAAAGTGGTGTCCGCCACGCCAAAAGGCCAGCAAAATTATATGGGGGAAAGAACCCCCATTACGGTTACGTTTAACCAGCCGGTGGCCAAGCTGGCGCAGGAAAGCGCTTTAGCCTCAGGCCAGTGCCCGCTTTCCATTACGCCGCAGGTAAAAGGTTCCTGCCGTTACAGCGGAACCCAGTCTTTGCTTTTTGAACCCGCGCAGGATTGGCCGCTGGGAACCCAATACACTATTACTCTGCCCAAAGGGTTTGCCTCCGCGGTAAACGGGGCCAAATTGGCGCAGAATTACAGTTGGACGTTTACCACCCAGCGCATTAGCGTGCGTTCCACCCGCCCTTATCAAAATGAACGCTGGCTTTCTTTAAATCCTACTTTTTATATTATATTCAGCCAACAGCCCGACGTAAAACGCGCGGCGGAATTTTTGGAACTTGCTTATGAAGAAGTGCCGGACGCATCAACCGTTTCCAAATTATTGTCCCGCGTAAGCGGCAAGGGGGAGCCTTCCGCCGTTACCAAAACCGTGCCCTTGCTGGTGCGGGAAATTGGCGAAGCGGAACACAAAAGGGATTTTTCCTGGGAAACGCGCGCCAATATTTTGGCTGTCAGCCCGTCTGAAACTTTACCCAAAGGCGTAAAATATACGCTGACGGTGAAGGAAGGTTTCCCTGCGGTGAAAGGCGCCTTGGGGTTAGAAAAACCCTATCAACTGGTTTTTTATACTTACCCGGACTTAAAAACCTTGGGCGCCGTAACGGAAGGGTGTTTGCCGTATTCGCCGTCGGTTAAGTTTTCGTCCCCGGTGCGTTTAAAAGACTTGCTGGCCGCCGCGCAGGTAAACCCGGCCGGCGCCAAAGGGGATTTGTCCGACGCGGACGAAAACGCCCTCGGGCGCGAAGTGCTTCCCGCCACGGGCGAAGCCGCCAACAAACCCGACGCCGTTAAAGAAGCTTATTTTGATACGCCTCTTGCATTTTTAAAACTGTCTCCCGGTCAAAAAGTGACGGTAACCCTTTCGCCTGATTTGAAGGATATTTACGGCAATAAACTAGGCAAAGAAGAAGCGTTTACCATTACCAACGAGGGCTATTGCCCGGCGGTGGATTACCAGGGCGGAACCGGTGTACTGGAAAGTTATTTGCCGGCCCGGCTTCCGCTTTCCGTTATCAATATAAACGGGCTGGAAACGCAGGCGGCGGTGTTTTCCAAAGAAAACATTATTCCATTCCGCCAACAAAGCGTTTCTTATTGTTCCAAGGCGGAACTGCAAAACGCCACTTTTTCCGGCAACTATGCGTTTAAGACTCCTCAAAACAAAACGGTGGAAACCTATTTTGATTTGGAAAAATTCCAACCCACTGCCCAAAACAGCATTGTGTTTAGCCAGGTAAAAATTCCCAGTAAAAACCGCAAAGAAGGCTACTGCTGGGTGCAGGCTTTGTCTAATATTACGGATTTGGGGGTTACGCTCAAAACTTCCCCCAAAGACATTTTGGTATGGGTAACCTCTTTAAAAAATGCCGAACCTATGCCCAACCTGGGCGTGGAACTGAGAGACCGCACCAATAAAGTGTTATGGAGCGGATCTACCGATATGAACGGCTTGGCACATGCCCCGGGCTGGGAAAAGCTGGACGTGCAAAAACCCGGCTGGGGCAAGCCTGAAATTTACGCCTTGGTTTCCAGCCCGGGAGGTGACGCCCTGTTAAGCAGTGACTGGAACGAAGGAATGGAACCCTGGCGTTTTAACATCAGCTACGATTACAACCCCCAGGAAACCCTCAGCCAAGTGCAAATTTTTTCTGACCGCGGCCTTTACCGCCCCGGTGAAACGGTGCATTTAAAAGGTGTATTGCGCACGCTGAAAAACGGCGTGTGGACGCTGCCGGGCTACGCGCGCGGCACGGTAAAAGTGTATGATTCCCGCGGGGAGGAAGCCGCCAGCAAAGAGGTGGAAGTATCTTCCGCTTTTGGCACGTTTGATTTAACGGTGGATATTCCTTCTTCCGCCGTTACCGGCAGTTGGGACGTTTCCTTCAAACCCCAAAGCGGGGAAGACGTACAAGGCGGTTTTTATTCTTTCCGGGTGGAAGCGGTAAAACAGGCCGAATTTAAAGTAAACCTGCGCGCCGGGGAAGAGAATTACACCCCCGGGGAAGACGCCAAATTTTTAGCATCTGCGGATTATTTGTTTGGGGCGCCGGTAGCGGGCGGAAAAGTATCTTGGACGGTGCGCCAATCCCCGCTTTATTCCGTGGATATAGAAGGTTTTGACGGGTATGACTTTACCCCGTATTTCCTGCGCCCGGAAGGGGCCGCGCAAAGCAAAGTCATTTCGCGCGAAGAGAACACGTTAGACGCTTCCGGCTCTAAAACGCTTACCGTTATTATGCCCAAAGCGGATATGCCTATGGACATTTACGCGGAGGCCGGGATTCAATCCCCTTCCAACCAAGAGTTGTTTGCCCGTACGTCAGTGCGGCTTAACCCGGCGGGTTTCTATTTGGGGGTAAAGAACGAGGAGTCCAACATAGAACTGGGCGAGAGCGTAAAAGCCAACGTGGCCGCCGTAACGCCTAAAGGCGTGCGCACCAGCGCGCTGGTGCAGGCCCAAATACGCAAAGAAGAATGGTTCAGCGTACGCAAAACGGGGCTTTCCGGCCGGTTGGAATGGGTAAGCGAAAAGAAAATAACCGATTTCCCCGGCACTTCTTTCACTTTGCCGGCGGAAGGGTATGATTTTTCCTATACCCCCACGCAGCCCGGGCAGTATTATGTTACGTTTACCACGCAGGATTCCGCGGGCCGCAAAGTGTTAGGCGGTTTTCAGTTTATGGTGTTTGGCAAAGGCCAGGCGTACTGGAAACGCACGGACGACGACGTTTTAACCTTAAAAACGGATAAAGAATCCTATAAGCCCGGCCAAACGGCCAAAGTGCAGGTACAATCCCCCTATGAGGAAGCCTTGGCATTGGTAAGCGTGGAGCGCGAGGGCGTGCTGGACGCTTGGACCACTACCGTAAAAGGCGGGGCCGATTATGTGGAAGTGCCCGTTAAGCCGGAGTATTTGCCCAATGTATATGTAAGCGTTACTTTGGCGCGCGGGCGCAGCGGCACCCAGTTTGATGAAGAAGGGCTTGATTTGGGCAAACCCCAAGGCAAGCAGGGCTATACGGTGCTGCAGGTGCAGCCGGATATGCGCAAGGTGGAAACCACCGTCAAGGCGGACGCTAAAGAATACCGCCCCGGGCAAGAAGTAACCCTTTCCCTGCGCACGAAAGTAAACGGAAAAGCCGCCGCGGCGGAAGTAACCGTCATGGCGGTGGACGAGGGCGTCTTGGCGCTTACCGCTTATAAAACGCCGGATTTGTTTAAAGCGTTTTACGGTTCGCGCGCTTTGTCGGTATCCACGGCGGATAACCGCGCTTTTATTATTGGTCAGCGCAACTTTGGCGAGAAAGGGGAAAACCGCGGGGGCGGCGGATCGGACGCAAGCAAATTGGGCGGCGTGGACTTGCGCGGCCGGTTTGAGTTTACTCCTTATTTTAACGCTTCCGTAGTGACGGATGCCAAAGGCCGCGCGGAAGTAAAGTTTAAACTGCCCGATAATTTAACCACTTTCCGCATTATGGCGGTGGCGGTAACGGCGGCGGAATTTGGCGCGGGGGAAACCTCCGTCAAAGTATCCAAACCCATTATGGTTACGGCCAATATGCCCCGCTTTGCGCGCAAAGGAGATAAATTCTCCTGCGGGGCGGTGGTGCATAATTATGAAGACAAAAAAGGCCAAATTACCGTAAACGCCGCGGCGGAGGGAGCCGTCAAACTGACGCAGGAAGAAAAGACCATCCATGTGGAGAAAGGCGCTTCCGCCGTAGTGTATTGGGATTGTGAAGCCGTTGAAGACGGCCCCGCCCAAGTGGCTTTTACCGCCCAAGCCCGCAAAGAAAAAGACGGCGTGCAGGCAAAGCTTAACGTCTTGCCGGTGGAAAAAGAGGAAACTCTTTCCACCTATTCTTCCACCCAAGACAAAGAAGAACAAACCCTTGCCAAGCCAAACAACCTAAACCCCTTGGCTGACAACCGGGTGGAAACGGCCTTGTCTTCCACCGCTTTGGTCAATTTAAAAGGATCCATGCTGTATTTGCTTACGTATCCGTATGACTGCTTGGAGCAAAAAATGTCCAAAATTCTGCCGGTGGTGCAAGGGGCGGATTTGATAGACGCTTTTAAACTGGGCGAGACTTCCTCTTTGCGCCAGCAAACGCAAGATATTTTGGACGAACTGTCTAAATACCAGTACCCCACGGGCGGATATGCGTACTGGCCCGGTTCTTTGCCGGACCCGTATGTAACCGCCTACGCGCTGGAAGTGAACCATTTAGCCAAGCAAAAAGGCTACCGGGTGGACGAAGCCTCCCTGCAAAAAGCGGTGAAATGGCTGTCTGATACGTTTGGGGATAAAACCGCCCAGGCTTACCCGTACGTCCAGGCGGAGAAAGACGCTTCCCGCGCGTATGCGGTGTATGTGCTTTCCCTGTACGGGCAAAAGCTGGACGCGCGCTTTAACACGTTATACGCCAAGCGCAACTCGTTATCCCAGGCAGCGGTGGCGTATTTGTTAAAAGCGCAAAAAGCCGGCGGATACGGGGACGAAGCCCAACGCCAGGAATTGGCCCAGCTGCTTTTATCCACCGCCGTCATGCTGCCGCAGACCTTGCACTTCCAGCAAGAGCAACCCCTGCCTTGGCTGCATTTTAACGACGTAAAAACCACCGCCGTTATTTTGCAGTCGGCCTTATATGCCGGGGTGGAAGTGCCCCAGCCGTATAAAGCGGTGAACTGGCTGCTTGGGCAGTTAAACGCGCAGGGGCATTGGTCCAACACCAACGTAAACGCGGCGGTGTTTGGCGCGCTGGATACATATTACCGCACCCAGGAAGCGCAAGAGCCTGATTTTACCGCTGAAGTCAAACTGGGCGCCGCCCAAAAACTGGCTTACAGCTTTAAAGGGCGGGAGCTGACCGTCCGTACCGACAGCCTGCCGTTTGCGCAGGTTTACTCCCAGGCGGATGAAGCCAAAGCCGTGTTTAGCAAAAAAGGCGCGGGCAATTTATACTATACGCTAAGCCAAATATACGCCCCGGCGCGGTTTGATACGCCGGCCGACGCGGGCTTTAGCGTGCAGCGCGTCATTACCGCGCTGGACGGTTCCCCCGTGCGGGAATTTAAAGCCGGGCAGCGTTATAAAATTACGCTGAAGGTGAAGAATACCACGTCCCGCTCGTTTGTGGTGCTGGAGGATTTTATCCCGGCCGGGTTTGAGCTGGTAAACACCTCTTTGGCTACGGAAAGCGCAGAGGACGCCGCTTCCCTGCAAAACCCGGGGTGGGGTTCGTTCTTCCGCTCGGAACAATATGACGAGCGCATCGCCGCCTTTGCCGATTATTTAACCGCCGGGGAACACACCTTCTCTTACTTGGTTTCCGCGCCGGTTCCGGGCAGTTATTCTTATCCGGCGGCGTGGGCGCAAATGATGTATGAGCCCGCCGTATTTGGCCGCACGGCCACGCAAGAGGTAACGGTTTTGCCGTAATGAAAAAACTGGTTTATCTAGTTGTTTGTCTGATGCTTCTTCCCCGCCCGGTTGGCGGGGAAGAAGTTTCTTTGGCGCCTTCCCTGCAAATTTATGACCGTTACGGCGTACCCGTGCGGGGGTATTTGTCAGAAAACCAAACCTATTACCGCCCGGTGCCTTTGGAGCAAATTTCCCCTTGGCTGGTGCTGGCGGCGGTGGCGGCGGAAGACAAACGTTTTTTTGTGCACTCCGGGGTGGATTATAAAGCCGTGCTGCGCGCCGCGTGGCAAAACGCGCTGGCGGGGGAAGTGGTGTCCGGCGCGTCCACCATTACGCAGCAGCTGGCCCGCGTGATAGAACCGCGCCCGCGCACGCTGTGGGGCAAAGCCAAAGAGGCCTGGAACGCACTAATGCTGGAGCGCGGAAAAACCAAAGAAGAAATTTTGGAAGAATATTTTAATTTACTAGAGTTTGGCAACTTAACCCAGGGAGCGCAGGCGGCGGCGTATTATTATTTTGGTTGTTCGGCGGAGGAGTTATCCGTCGCGCAGGCGGCCATGTTGGCGGGGATGATTCAATCTCCCGTGCGTTTTGACCCTTCCAAACATCCCCAGACAGCCAAAAAACGCCGCAACGCCGTTTTAAAACTCATGCGCCAAAACGGGTTTATAGATGAAAGCGTTTATCAAACGGCGCTAAAGGAACCGTTAAGCGTGCAGCCGGCGGTGCGGCCTTTTTCCGCCCCGCATTTTACGCGTTATTTGGCCTCTTTATTGCCGCCCGCTACGGCGGACGTATACAGCACGCTGGACTCTCGCCTGCAAACCCGCGCGGGGGAAATTATCCAAAACCAGCTGGCTAAACTACAGGACGAAAACGTCACCAATGCCGCCGCGGTTGTGTTAGACAACCAAACAGGCGGGGTGTTGGCGTATGTGGGCTCGGCCGATTTTTACGACGAGGCCCATTCCGGCCAGGTGGACGGCGTGCGCGCTTTGCGCCAGCCGGGTTCGGCCCTGAAGCCTTTTGTGTACGCCTTGGGTTTTGAAAAAGATTTTTACCCTTCCGGTTTAATTAAAGATGAGGACACCTTTTTCCCCGGAGGTTACCGCCCGCGTAATTATGACGGCTCTTTCCATGGGTTTGTAAGCGCGCGGGAGGCGCTGGCGTGTTCTTATAATATCCCCGTGGTAAAAGTGGCGGAGAAGGTTGGAGTGCCAAATATTTTATCCGCTCTGCGCGGGCTGGGGTTTGATTCTTTATCCCGTCCGGCCGATTTTTACGGGCTGGGGCTTTCTTTAGGCTCGGGAGAAGTGCGCTTGTTGGAACTGGCCAATGCCTACGCCTCCTTGGCGCGAGGCGGTTTATACAAGCCGGTTTTGCTGGCGCAAACGCCGGCTGTAAGCGGCCCGGGCGGCCCCAAACAGGTGCTTAGCCCGCAAAGCGCTTTTTTGGTAACGGACATTTTGGCAGATAATTCCGCCCGCGCGGCGGCGTTTGGGTTAAACTCCCCGCTGAATGTTCCTTTTGATATGGCGGCAAAGACGGGTACCTCCAAAGATTACCGGGATAATTTTGCCGTGGGGTATACCCCGCGCTGGACCATTGCCGTCTGGGCCGGTAATTTTGACGGCGCCCCCATGCGCCGCGTTTCCGGCGTAAGCGGGGCCGCGCCTATTTTGCATGATTTGGCCGTTTATATGCAGCGGCTTTATCCGAGCCCTTCTTTTAAAGCGCCTCGGGGGGTGAGCGCCGTTACCGTATGCGCCCAAAGCGGGCTTCCCGCCGGGGAAAATTGCGCGCAAACCAGGCTGGATTATTTTATTAAGGGGCGGGTGCCTGCTGAAAAGTGCGACGGAAAGCATAAAAATAAAGAGGGGGAAAAAATGAAAATCATTTCCCCTTCCCATAAAGACGTGTTTAAGATGGACCCGTCCGTCCCGCCTGAAAGCCAACAGCTTAAGTTTCAGGCTTCGGTGCCGCAGAACGAACCCTGCCTTTGGCTTTTAAATGGGGAAACCTTGCCTCAACAAACAAGTGCTGTATGGTGGCAAATTCAGCCGGGCCAATTTACCTTGCAGGCGGATTGCCAAGGCCAGACGGACCGTATCGTTTTTGAAGTGCTGCCTTAACCACAAATTACTGGACATTTAAAAAAATATTTTAAATATTATCATTATAGCCTTTTTAAACTACTATGTTTCAGAGAGTAGAGGTATTTGTATGAAAAAGAAAGGGTTTACTTTAATAGAGTTACTGGTAGTGGTGCTGATTATTGGCATATTAGCGGCCATTGCGGTGCCGCAGTATGAAAAGGCCGTGGCTAAAAGCCGTGCGGGAGCCATGCTGCCTTTGGCTAAGGCCGTGCTAAATGCCCAACAAGCATTTTTTATGGCTAACGGAAGGTGGGCTAAGACTTGGGATGAACTGGACGTTGAAATGCCCACCCCTATTAGTACGACTCCGGTACAAACTGCTTATGGGCTAGAAACAAACTATTGGACCGATGTAAAAGTGTATGACCATTTTCAAGCGGGGATACGTATGAATGGGGGCGATATTGTGGGGATGGATTTTATATTAATAGATACTACTTATAAAAGCTTATATGGCGGAAAAGGCTTTCGGGTAGGGGTAAACGGGACATGGGGTATCCCGCAGGGGCGGTTATATTGTTGGGAACATGCTCTCAGTAGCACGCATGGCAGCTTTTGCCGGGATATGCAAGGCCTTGGCGATCCTATTCAACGGTCTTGGCACGGTACTTGGTGGTTAATGGATTAATTTAAAAACCCCCGGCTTTAAAAGCCGGGGGTTTTTTATTTGTTTGTTTTCTAAAAAATTACAGCACGGAAAGATACCGTTCAATTTCGTAATTGGAAATATGGGTGCGGTATTGTTCCCACTCAATATCTTTGTTGGCTATAAATTTTTCAAAGGTATGTTCTCCCAACGCTTTGCGTACCAGCTTGGAATTGCGGGTTAAGTTTACGGCCTCGTATAAATACGCGGGCAGGGTTTCTATACCGCGGGCTTTGCGTTCCTCGGGCGTCATATGAAAGATATTGTCCTCGGTAATAGGCATAACGGGGAGTTTGTTTTTTATCCCGTCCAGCCCGGCCGCCAACATGACGGAAAAAGCCAAATACGGGTTGCAGGCCGGGTCCGGGAAGCGGCACTCCAAGCGGGTGGCGTTGGGCTTGCCGGCCTTTGCTTGCGGAATACGCACCAGCGTGCTGCGGTTTTTGCGGCCCCAGGCAATATAGGCGGGGGCTTCGTACCCCGGCACCAAGCGCTTATAAGAGTTGACCCACTGGTCCGTTACTGCGCAAATCTCCCGCACGTGTTTTAAAATACCGGCAATGTAGTGTTTTGCCGTAGCGGAGAGGAAAAGCTCGTCCTTGGGGTCAAAAAACGCGTTTTTGCCTTTGCTGAATAAAGACTGGTGCACATGCATGCCGCTTCCGTTTACGCCGGCAATGGGTTTGGGCATAAAGGTGGCGTACATGCCGTTTTTAATGGCAATTTGTTTTACCACGGTTTTATAAGTGATGACCTGGTCCGCCATTTTTAAGGCTTCGTCGTAGCGAAGGTCAATTTCATGCTGGGAGGGGGCCACCTCGTGGTGGGAATATTCCACACGGATGTTTAGTTTTTCCAGCATCAGCATGGTTTCGCGCCGTACGGCGTAGGAAGTGTCCAGCGGAATGGTGTCAAAATAGCCTCCGGCGTCCAGCGGGTCCGTGTGTTTATCGTCCCGAAAATAAAAATATTCCAATTCCGGCCCCACCATAAACTGGTCAAAACCCGCCTTTTTCATATCGGCCAGGTTTTTCTTTAAAATATAGCGCGGGTCCCCTTCAAACTGTTTGCCGGCGGTGGTTTTGATATCGCAAAAAAACCGGGCGATGGGGGCGCCGGTTAAATCCGGCGGGAAAATTTGGAAAGTGTCCAAATCCGGCAGGGCTACCAGGTCAGACTCGTAAATGCGGGCAAACCCTTCTACGGAAGAACCGTCAAACCCCATGCCTTCGTTTAAAGCGTATTCAAATTCCCGGTGTGATAGAGAGAGTGATTTTAAATTGCCCAAAATATCCACAAACCATAGTTTGATGATTTGGATATTATTGGCTTGGGCTTGGGCCAAAATCTCTTTAATTTTTTCCTTTTCGGCGGCGGTTCTTTCTATGGGCATACAAACTCCTTTTATTTAAGCAAATAAAGCGGGTATAACCAAAAATTACAAATTTTTATTATACATCTTTTTTAAAAGCAAAATATATTTATCGTTTTATTGCATAAATAAAAAACCCCCGCATTTAGGCGGGGGTTTTTGTTTTGATTAGCTTTAAAACACTTCGTTGGCGTGCGGGTCGCCGCCGTTGTAATTGGTTTGGATTTTCTCTTGTTTCGGCTCATTTTTAGAGCTGGAGCACAAGGAAGCATAACCGGTGGCGGAGCAGTGCTGGCCGGGGCGTACTTCTTCACCGCAGGCGGCGCAGGTGTTGGCGGGCTCTTGCGCTTTTTGGCATTTGTGTTCTACGCCGTGGTAGCGTTCGTCAATAGATAAAGCTTTTCCGCATTTGGGGCAGACGGCGCTGTCTTGCCGGGTGTTATTGGCGGACGGTTCTTCTTTAGCGCTGGAGCACAAAGAATTATAACCGGTGGCGGAGCAATGCTGCCCGGGGCGTACTTCCTCACCGCAGGCGGCGCAGGTGTTGGCGGGCTCTTGCGCTTTTTGGCATTTGTGTTCTACGCCGTGGTAGCGTTCGTCAATAGATAAAGCTTTTCCGCATTTGGGGCAGACGCCGCTGTCTTGCCGGGTGTTATTGGCGGACGGTTCTTCTTTAGCGCTGGAGCACAAAGAATTATAACCGGTGGCGGCGCAATGTTGGCCGGGGCGTACTTCCTCACCGCAGGCGGCGCAGGTGTTGCCGGAGGATTGTTCAGCAGATTTTTTTGCAGCTTTTTGTCTGGCTTCTTCCAGCGCTTTTTGGAATTTCAGCTGATCTTGCTTTTTCTGATTAATGAGGCGTTCAATGTTCTGTGCCTCAGGGCTTTTAAACATTACTTCTCCGTTAATGTTATTGCGCTGTTTTAAGATTTGTTCCAATTTTTCTTGTTGCTGAGGCGTTAATTTCCACTCTTTAGAATGGTTCTGAATGTTCTTTTGCCCTATCTGATTAAGGATACTGTCAACCTTCTGTGTATCAAAATTTTTAAACATTACTTCTCCGTTAATGTTATTGCGCTGTTTTAAGATTTGTTCCAATTTTTCTTGTTGCTGAGGCGTTAATTTCCACTCTTTAGAATTGTTCTTAGTATTTTGGGCCTGGGCGCAAATAGCCAGGGTTAACAAACAGCAGACTGCGGTTAAAACGTTGTGTTTTTTCATATTTCCTCCATATAAAAGGGTCCTGCTTACCAGTATTATAAATGTTATCTTAAGTTTTTTATAGGGTCTTTAGGCCTATTTGAGTTTTTATTTTAGACCTAGCAAAAAAATAGGTCTTACCAAAAATAAAACCCGGTTTATACCGGGTTTTTATTATAAAGCTTGCAGGCGGCCAGGCTCAGAAAGTCTTTCTATGGTAGATTTTTCTTTCTTAGACTGGGGAGCCGGTTCATTGGTGTTCGTATCTTGTTTGTCTTCTTTTTGCTGGCATTTTTCTCTCAAACTTTTTACCGTTGAACCCAGCTGCATCATGTGTCCTTCGCGCCCCATTAAATAAAAGGGAACTTTTTGTTCTTTTTTCTTGGAATTGGAAGTGGCCTGCTTTTTTTGTTTTTCTGCCTGCTGTTTTTGGGCTTCCAAAGCGCGGCGCTGTAAAATGAGTTTGGTTAAATTGCTCAGGTCCATCATGCGGCCTTCACGCCCTTTTATATAAGAAGGGTTGGGGTTTTTGGAAGAGGAATCAGGCGTATTTCTCTGTATTTTAAAATCAGGCCATTTCAGTTCCATTTTAGAACCTTCCGGGCCGAGGACTTTCTGGGCAAACGCGGCTTGCCCTGTCATTACGCATACGGCGACGGATAAGATAACAACGGCATTTTTTACGTTCATGTGGACAGTTCTCCTTTATCTGAATATACCCATACTGTAAAACTTTTTTAAAACGAAAACCAGGGTCAAAAGGCCCAAAATGCCTATGGGTCCGTGTGATACTCTGATGTAAAATTTACTACAATAAATGCATATGATTATACCTACTATTATTGAAAAGAACGTCGGTTACGACATTTTTTCCCGCTTGCTCAAAGACCGTATTATCTTTGTAGGCGGGCGCGAGGGCGAGGTGGATACCGCCAGCGCCAATATGATTATCGCCCAGCTTTTGTATTTGGACGCGGAAGACTCCCAGCGGGAAATTAATTTATATATTAACTCCCCCGGGGGAATGGTAACCGCCGGGCTGGCTATTTATGATACCATGCAGTTTATTAAAGCCCCCATTACCACCATTTGCATGGGCCAAGCCATGAGCTTTGGCGCCGTGCTGTTGGCGGCCGGATCCAAAGGGCGCCGTTACGCGTTGCCTCATTCGCGCATTATGATACACCAACCCCTAATTTGGGGTGGCGGTATTTCCGGCCAGGTAACGGATATTGAAATCGAGGCCCGCGAATTGCATGATAATAAAGAACACTTGCTTGATATTTTAGCCAAACACACGGGTCAGCCAAAAGATAAAATCCGCCAAGACAGCGAGCGCAACTATTATCTTTCCGCCCAAGAAGCCAAAGAATACGGCATTATTGACGAGGTATTAACCCTGCGCGATAAATAATCCGCCAGCCGGTATTTTTATCCCGGTCCTTATAAATGGGGCCGGGTTTTTATTAAAACAAAATTAGCAAGCATGTGTTATGTTTGCTAATTTTGTGGGAATTTGTTAAAATAATACAGTAATGTTCCGCGCGTGGGGGTAAAACCGCGCGGTTTATGAAAGGATTTATCAGGAGAAACCATGACAGAAGAAATTAAAAAACAAACTTTATCTTTGCCTACGGTGGTTCCCGCCGTGGTAATACGGGACGTGGTAATGTTCCCCGGTATGAGTTTGCCTCTTTCCGTGGATAGAGAAAAATCTATCATCGCCGTTGAGCTGGCCCTGGAAAGCGAAGGCCGTTACATTTTGGCTGTTTCCCAAAAAAATCCAGATATAGACAATCCCGCCGAAAACGACATTTATCATTTTGGCGTGTTGGCGGAAATTACGCAAAATTTAAAAATGCCGGACGGCTCTATTAAAGTATTTTTGCAAGGGTTGGCCCGCGCCCGCGTAAACAAGCTGGAAATGAACCCCGTAACAAACACCTGGTTTGCGGCGGTGGAATATTTGGAGGAAAAAGATGACGACTCCCCGGTTGTCCAAGCGTTAATGCGCAAAGTGCTTGACGAGTTTGACCATTACGCCCGGGTTTCCAAACGCATAGCGGTGGAGGGGGTTTCCTTCCTTAGGCAAATTAATGACCCGTCTAAACTGGCCGATACGGTAGCCTCCAACATGATGGTAAAAGCGGCGGACCGCCAAGCCATTTTGGAAGCGGTAGACGTAAAAACCCGTTTGGAGAAAATTTTAAAACTCATTACCAGCGAAGTGGAAATTTTGGGTTTGGAAGAAAAAATCCACTCCAAGGTGCGCGCTCAAATAGAAAAAAACCAAAAAGAATACTATTTGAACGAGCAAATGAAAGCCATTCAAAAAGAGCTTAGCCAAAAGGACGATTTCCAAAAAGAATTAGACGCCATGAAGGCCAAAATCAAAAAGAACGGCCTGCCCGCCCACGCCAAAGAAGCGGCGGAAAAAGAACTGGAACGCTTGGCTAAAATGGCTCCTTTTTCACCGGAGGCTACGGTTTCGCGCACGTATTTGGATTGGCTGCTTAATATGCCGTGGAACATTACCACCAAAGACGTGCTGGATCTTAAAAAAGCCAAAGAAATTTTGGACGAAGACCACTACGGTTTGGAAAAACCCAAAGAACGTATTTTGGAATATTTAGCCGTCAGCAAATTAATCAAATCCCTGCGCGGGCCGGTGCTGTGCTTTGTGGGCGCGCCGGGGGTGGGTAAGACCTCTTTGGCTAAATCTATCGCGCGGGCCATCGGGCGCAAATACGTGCGTATGTCTTTAGGCGGGGTGCGCGATGAAAGCGAAATCCGCGGGCACCGCCGCACGTATATTGGCTCCATGCCGGGGCGCATTATACAAGGTATCAGCAAAGCCAAAAGCTCCAACCCCGTATTTTTACTGGACGAAATAGACAAAATGGGGTCTGACTGGCGCGGTGACCCCGCCGCCGCTTTGCTGGAATTGTTGGACCCGGAACAGAATAAAGACTTTGTGGATCACTTTTTAGACGTTCCTTATGACGTGTCTAAAGTGATGTTTATTACTACGGCCAACTCGCTGGGGGAAATTCCCGTCACGTTGCGCGACCGCCTGGAAATTATAGAATTTTCCGGCTATACGGATTATGAAAAACACGATATCGCCGCCAAATATTTAATTCCGCGGCAGATGAAACTGCACGGTATGAAGGAAGGTGCCCTGGAAGTAACGCGCGACGCGGTGGCCCTTATTATGCGCGAGTACGTGCGTGAGGCCGGAGTACGCAATTTGGAGCGGGAACTGGCTACCCTGTGCCGCAAATCCGCCAAACAATATGTGGAAAACGGCGGCAAGAAAATTGTCATTAACGCCAAAAACCTGCACGAGTATTTGGGCGTGCCGAAGTATGCCAATTTCTCTACGGAAGAAAACTCCGTGGGTATTGCCACCGGCCTGGCATGGACCAGCGTGGGAGGGGAAACCCTTTCCATAGAAGCCACCAAACTGCCCGGC
Source organism: Candidatus Avelusimicrobium aviculae (assembly GCF_949292495.1). Classification (NCBI taxonomy): domain Bacteria; kingdom Pseudomonadati; phylum Elusimicrobiota; class Elusimicrobia; order Elusimicrobiales; family Elusimicrobiaceae; genus Candidatus Avelusimicrobium; species Candidatus Avelusimicrobium aviculae. The sequence continues at coordinate 843 of NZ_CASEZB010000008.1, read as the reverse complement.
AAAGGCCAGTTAATTTTAACCGGCATGTTGGGTACGGTGATGAAAGAATCCGTGCGCGCCGCGTTAACGTATGCCCGCAGCCGCGGTTATGGGTATGATGTGGATTTTGACCATACGGATTTCCACGTCCACTTTCCGGAAGGCGCCGTCCCGAAAGACGGCCCCTCCGCCGGCAGCGTGATTACCACCGCCATTACCAGCTTGCTTACGGGTCTGCCCGTTAAAAAGAAGCTGGCTATGACGGGCGAAGTAACCATTACCGGCCGCGTGCTTCCCGTAGGGGGGATTAAGGAAAAATTCCTGGCGGCGTACCGCGAGGGGGTAAAAACCATTCTTTTCCCACATACTAACGCGAAAGACGTGGCGGAACTGCCCGAACAGGTAAAAAAAGAAATTAAATTAATTCCTGTTAAACATATGGACGAGGTTTTACCTTTAGCCTTGGAAGGGTGGAAGGAATACGCGGACAAACACGCCAAAGATTTCACAAAAGCGTTAGCCGCCGTGGGCAAGCTGGTTAAAAAAGAACCGGGCAAAGTGTCTCATGCCAAGCCAAGCGTTAAAAAAGCGCCCGCAAAGTCTGTAAAACAGCGCCCTGTTAAAAAGGTTAAAAAAGCAGTTAAACCAAAAGGAAAATCTGTTGCGAAAAAAATCAAAAAACGTAAATAATAAAAACATAAAACAACCCGGTCTTAAAGGGCCGGGTTTTTGTATGTTGTGAAAACCCCCAGCTAGGCTGGGGGTTCGGTAAAGGTTTCACCGGTAAGGAAGATAAAAAAACTCCTTTTGTATAATAAATTGCCTGTGTCCGCAGGCAATTTAACAAAAGGAGGTCATTGCTAT
>NZ_CASEZB010000007.1:0-21575 GCF_949292495.1 Candidatus Avelusimicrobium aviculae | reverse complement strand
TTCCAAACGAAGCTGATTTGCGTTCGTGGTAATTTGGTTAATGCGGCTGGCCGGATCGTTATACCCGCTGGGGCCCACAAACCGGGCGGCGCCCCCGTTGAACTTAACGTTTAAGTTCCCGGTGCTGCTGGAAGAAACGCAGTTTTCTAAAGAAGAAAAACAGGCTCCGCCAAAATCCAATGTAGGCGTCGCTGGAAAAGTGCTTAACACTGCGGCTCCGTCATTTTTTCCTTTGCGGCCGTCCAATAACGGAATGTCATAGGCTAAAGCGTCGGATTCGCTTTCGTTAATGCTGACTGTTCCGGCGGAACGTACTTGCATGGACTGCGCCGTCAAGCCCCCTTGGAAAGTTGCCTTTTCAGACACTTTCAAGCGTTCATATTGGCCTAAACGTGCAGGGTTAAAGTTAATGGTTTGAATCACTTCCGCTTGTACATAAGCGCAAGGCACCATGGCAACCATCAGCCCTGTTATAAATAGTTTTTTCATACGCACTTCCTGTCAAAAGTGGAATAAAACAACAACAACTTTAATTATACATACTTTTGCTACTAAATATAGTATACGAATTTTGAAACATCTTTCAAGCATTTTCTACAGAGCAAAAACGGTTGCTTTATTTAAAAGTAATTTATTAATATAAAAAGGAGTATATGTTTTTATTAGCAAAATTTCGCCTATTACGGGGAACGATAATATATGACCAAAAATTTATACGCCTTATTTTCTGAACCGGAGGAAAATGCCTCTTCCCAGCCTGAAGGTTTTACCCGCGGTGTTTTATTTTTTATGGAACGTTTACCCTTGGCGGCTTTGCTGGTAGATGGTAAGGGAAATATTGCTTTTGCCAATTCGTTGGCGGGGTTATTGTTGAAAGGGGTCAAAAAACCTTTTGAAGGCGGAAATATGGCGGATTTTGGCCTAAGCGGAAAAGATGTTATTTCTTTATTGACCGGAAAAACAGGTTCTAAAATTTTAAAAGAAATAACAGACCAAAAATCACAGAAAAGAAAAGTCACGCTAGGGGCCAGTGTATACGGGGGATATGGTTTATTAACGTTAGAAGAAACTTCCGCACTGGCAAGCGCGGAGGAGGAAAGGTGTTTCTTGCGCAATGTGGTGGACCAATACCCCTTTGCCGTAAGCGTGCAAAATTTGAAAGAAGAATGTTGCCTGTGGAATAAAAAGGCCGAAGAATTATTTGGTCATCCCGCTTCTGAGTTGCTTGGCAAGGAAGTGTATCCTTTTCTGCCTGCGGCTATTTTAAATTCTTTAGAAGTGATGGACCAGGAAGTAAAGGATTCCGGCAAAGCGCGCGCAAACGCTCATATGCGTTTTGTAGACGCCGCCGGCAAGGAAAGAACCTTGTGCGTCAGCAAAGTGCCGGCTTCCGCCCCCACCGGAGAAATGGCTTATATTCTAACCGTGTACGAGGATATTACCAACCGCCTGAGTGAGGAGCAGGAAACCGTTCAAATGCGCAATTTGCTGCAGGCCATAGTAGATAACGTTCCGGTGGGATTGTATACCCGCACGGCGGACCGCCGCATGACGTTTTTTAATAAACAAAGCCAAGTAATTTTTAATGAAGTGCAGCCCCGTTTTGCCAATTCTCCCCATGCTAAACAAACCCGTGAATTGATTGACGCCTACCACGACCGGGAACAAGAAATTTTACGTACCGGAAAAGTGCAGGAATATCCCGATGAAGTATATGTGGACCGGGCCGGCAACACGCGCATTATTCATATGATTAAGGTCCCTCTTACCAAAACCGGGCCGGAACCTATGGTTTTGTCTATAGCGGAGGATGTTACCGAGCGCCGCAAGCAGGAAAAAGAAATTGTGCGCATGAATAAGTTGTTGCAAGCCATTGTAGATAACGCGCCGATTGGTTTGTATGCCCGGGCGAGCGATGGGCACATGTTGCTGCGCAATAAAAGCTGCACCGGCATGTTTGGCAAAATGGATGCCCAGTCTTTTGCTTCCAACGGCGCCCTTCCGCATGAAAGCAAGGAAGACGTTGCCTCTTATTTAGGAAGAGAATTTTCCATTTTAACAACAGGGAAAACCTTAGATATTCCAGAGGAAAAATATGTGGCTGCGGATGGAAAACATAAGCTTTTTCACTTAATTAAGGTTCCCGTTAAGGATGAGGTAAACCAGTTAAATTTCGTTTTGACGCTGGCCGAGGATATTACGGAAAAGAAAGAACAGGAAATCCGCCTGGCCGAAGCGCACAACTTCCGCCAAGCGGTGTTGGATAACGCGCCTTTGGCTATTTACGCCCGCGGCGTGAACAACAAAATGTTTTTTATTAATAAAAAAGCGCACGAAATTTTCTTGGATGAGACGGAATATAAAGAAGAAAACAACTTTTACGGTAAACGCGAGAAAGCTATCTTCGCCGAAGGGAAAGTGTTGGATATCCCTGCCGAGTGGTATACCACCCGCCGCGGCAGCAAAGTACTTTTGCACTTGATTAAAGTTCCCGTGTATGACCAGAAAGGCAACCCTTTTATGATGCTCACGCTGGCTGAGGATATTACCGAAAAGAAACAACAGGAACAGGAAGTCATTAAAACGCGCAACTTCCTGCAAACGGTAATAGATAACTTGCCGTTGGCTCTTTCCGTTAAAAATTATGAGGGAAAATATATTTTATGGAATAAAAAGAGCGAAAGCCTTTTTGGGGCCCAATCTGCCGAAGTGATAGGAAAAAACCATTACCGGCAAGACATTACGCCCGAACAGGCCGAGTTTTTAGCCTCAGCGGACCAGAAAGTATTTGAAAGCGGAAAAGAATTAAATGTTCCGCAGGAACTTATTTCCACCGCTAATGAGGGTGTAAAAATCATGCATACGGTAAAGACTCCCGTGTTTTTGCCGGACGGAACGCCCGATTACTTGCTCATGGTGTCTGAGGATATCACGGCCAAAACAAAAATGGAAAAACAAATCCGCGAGGCCAATGACAAGAACACCTTATTGTTGGAAAATGCCCGGGAGGGTATTGTTATATTGGAAGACGGAAAAATTATTTATTCCAACCGGGCCGCCGCTCATATATTGGGTTTTTCTTTAGAAGAAGACATGCAGCAGCGGGTGTTGTTGGATATGGTATCCCAAGACCATAAGATTTTTGTGCAGGAACATTATGAAGCCATTTTAAATAATATAGGAGACGCCCAGTCTTCTATTGAAGTGCATTTTATCCGGCCGGACGGGCACCGTGTGGAAACGGAATTTGCCGCCATGGCGTCACGCTATTTAGGAAGAAGAATTGTCATTTGTTTTATTCGGGACGTTACTTCCTCCAACCGTGTATTGCGGGACCTGAAAACCGAACGGGAAAATTTCCGCGCCGCCTTTGAAAGCGCCGTTATCCCGGCGTTGGTAATGAACAGCAAGGGTTATATTACGGTAATGAACCGTTCCTGCCGGGAGTTATTCCATTTCGGGGCGGAAGATAAAAACTTTTATCGCAACGTGTATTTAAAACCCGCCATGACGCTGTCCGTTCGCAAAGAGCTTCGCCAAGGAAACAGCGCCACCATGGAATATGTCTTTGATTTTGAAAAAGCAAAAAATAAATTTCCCGGCCGTATTGACGGGGAAGGCCAAATACATTTAGATGTTACTTTTGAGCCTATCAACCGCCGGGATACCAAAGACGGCAGCGTAGAAGCGGATTATGTGGTGTATTTGGTGCCTAAACAGCAGGTGAGTTTGGCCGTTCCGCCCGCTGCGCCAAAGGCTCCGCTTCCTCCCGCGGGGAAAGGGCATACTTCGGGTACCGCCCGCCGGGTGATTAGAAAGAAAAAAAACGCCGGGGTGGATGCTTCTTTGGCCGCTCAAGCTTTACGCAACCCGCTCTGCCCGCCGGCGCCGCCTGTTTCGGCAAAAATCATGTTGCCTAAAACGGAACCCTATGCCGTGTGTAATACGTTATTTAAGATTACGCAATGCAATGATTTGTTCTGCTCTTTATGCCAGCTGGACCAAAACGAATTGCTGGGCAAGAGCCTTTTCAGCTTATTTGACGAAGACAGCGCCGCTTCTTTGCGGGAAGATTTGGGTTCTTTGTCTGCGGAAGGCAATTTGGATAACCGGGAATATAATTTGCGTTTATCCAATAGTTTGGAAACGGTGGCCGTGCGCTTAAATGCTTTTAAAGAAGCGGACGGAAGTTATTTATTTGTGCTTCGCAATTTGGCGTTTCACCGGCAGATTATGAAAATTTTAGAGGAACGTTCCGCCCAGTTAAACGCTTTGTTGGACGCTACGGACGGAGTGGTTTTCTCCATAGAAGCTCAAAAAGGTTCTTTTGGCCGGGTGGAGCAAGCCAATAAGTTTTTGTCTAAAATGTTGGAGTATACGCACGATGAGCTGGTGCGTCTGCAATTTAAAGACCTGTTTGTAAAACCGGGGGAACGCCCTTCCGCTAAAACACTGCAGTGGCTGCAAGGGTTGGAAGCGCAGTTCTTTCAAGAGGGAAGACTGAATTTTTCCGCCGGCGTATTCCGTAAAGACGGGACCCGCTTTAATGCGGAAATTACGATGGTTCCTTTAGATTTTGCCTCCCACGGTACAGCCCTGGTTGTGGTGCGGGATATTTCTACCCAGTTGGATAAACTGGCGCAGGATTCCCAGCAGGCGCAGGAGCTGCGCAGCGTGCGCCAGGCGCTGCCCGGGATCTATTTGAAGACGGATAACAACGGCCTGGTATTGGAAGTATATTCTAACTTAGATTATTTAACCAATAAACAGGCGGCCCAGCGGTTTGTGGGCAAAGTGCCGGCAGACTATTGGCCGGAGGAAGTGGCCTCCAAAGAATTGTTCGCTATTAAAGAGGCGCTGTCCATCAATATTACCACGCATTTTGATTTTACATTAAGTGAAAATGGGCATGTGTTCTCCTACGAGGCTACCGTCACCCCCATCACCGGGCGGGACGAGGCCGTCATTTGGATTAAAGACGTAAGCGAAAAGCAAGAGCAGGATGGGCGCGTGCGTGAATTGTACGACATCAGCCACCAACCCAATCTTTCTATTACCGAATGGGTAGACAAAATACTGGCCTTTGGGCAGCGTGTATTTAAGGCGGAAGTGGGCATGGTGGTCCGCTTTGCGGACTCCGGCGCGGCGGAGATGAGCGTGGTGTATGTAACCCAAAATGATTTTAATATCCAGCGGTATATGGATTTCCCTATTGAGGAATGCCTGCAAGATGTATTAGATGACAATGTAGCCCTGTTCCCGGATTTAGGAAATACTTCTTGTACCCGCTGCGTGCATAAACGCAAAGAATTTTCCGCCCTTATTGCGGCCCCCATTTGTGTGGCGGGTAAACCGGCGGGAGCGTTGTGTTTTGCGTCCCGGCAGGCGCGGCGCTCTTTTGAGCCGGGTGCCGAGGAGCTTATAGGGTTAATGGCGCGTATGCTGAGCTTGCGCATAGAATTGCGCCAGGCCGGTAAAGCAGTGAGCGAGACTTCCCAAAGTTTAACGCGCACCTTGGATTATATGGACTTCCCTGCCGTTATGATTGGGCTGGATTACCGCATTCGTTCCGCCAACGCGGCCTTTATAGAGGCTACTGGTTGCCGGGTGCCGGTAAAAATGGAGTTTTTTGACCGCTTTATACACAAGCCGGCCTCCACGCGCGCGGCATTTAAGGCGGCGTCGCAAGACGGCTCGGCCAAGGCGTTTAGGCTTCGTATGGATTTGCAAACAGAAGATGAAACCTATGTTTCTACCGACTGGGACGCCTTTGCCGTAAAAGACGCGGACGGAAATTGCGAAGGTTACGCTTTGATAGGCGTTAAAAAATAGTATTTCCGCCAAACATATTAAACCCCCGTTTTTAAGGCGAGGGTTTTTTATGAATATTCATTTCTTATGGCGGGGGCAAAAGGCGTATACAAACAGACGTTTTATTTAAAATAAAGAAACCGCTTTTTCCTGCCAAGACCTATTCAGTAATCACCCCCTTCTTGACGAAGGGGGTGATTGATTAACGGATTTTAATTTTGTCTCCTACGGCTTGTTGCAGGGCTTCTTTATCGGCTTGTTCGTAATGGTACGGATATAAATTTTTGGGCTGAAGCCGCTTGGCCGCGTCCACAAACATTTCATCCGTCATGGTGTAAGGTAAGTTTTTAGGCAGGAAAGCCACATCTGTCCCTGCCCAAGAAGCCATTTCCTCAATATTTTCCGTATCTCCGCCTATATATAGGCGGAAATCTCCAAAGTGCAGTATATAGCCGTTGCCCTCTCCCTTGGGGTGGAAAAATCCTCCGTCCGGCCGTTTATGCCACAGGTTATAGGCTGGTACGGCTTGTATCGTTAACCCATTCCAGGAAGCGCTGTTCCCATTATTTAATGTTTGTACCGTGAAGGGGCCCATTTGCTCCGCCGCTTTGGCGGAGGCGATGATTTGCGTGTCCGGCGTAACGGTTGCTTTCCAGGCGGCGGGATCTAAATGGTCATAATGTTCATGGGTGATAAGCAGCAAATCCGCCGGCGGCAGCTGGGTATAGTCCGCCACTTGGCTAAACGGGTCAATTTGAATGGTTTTGCCGTTCCAGCTTAACATAACGGACCCATGGCCCAGCGGGGAGACAAGAACGTCTCCCAGCGGGGTGGAATATTTATCCCCCGGAGCGGCGGAAGGTTCACTGTCCCCGCCGGCGCTGCTGCACGCCCAGGCGGCGCATAAGATGAGTAACGGAGCCCATTTTTTCATTTAATAATCTCCTTAATAATTTTATAGGGTTTGGGCTTGGCTTTGCTGAAAGTGACTGCTTTGGCAAATAAGTCTAAACCGGCGTTTAAGCGTTCTTTATCGGAAGCGTATAAAGTGGCTACTATGTCCCCTTTTTTAACGCCGTTCCCGCCTTTTTTGTGCAGCCAAATGCCGGCGCCGTAATCAATGGAGTCTTCCATGCGGTTTCTGCCGGCCCCCAACAATACGCTGGCTTGACCGGTTAATTTAGCGTCAATATGGGCTACATAGCCGTTTTGAGGGGCTGTAAATACCGCTTTTAATTTGGCGGGTTTAAAATATTTTTCCGGTTCGTCTATTGCCAGCGGGCTGGCCCCTTGCCATTTAATCATCTCGCGCATTTTGGCGGCGGCTTCCCCGTTGGATATTTTTTCTTCCAATAATTTACGGGCTTTAGCGGTGTCTTTTTGTTTTCCGCTGATAACCAGCATATGGGCGGCGGTTTCCAACAGAAGTTCATAAAAATCAGGGGCCAAATCTTTTTCACCTTTTAATATGCGTATGGATTGAAGCATTTCATTGCCGTTGCCCACGGCGCGCCCTAGGGGTTGGTCCATATAGGTAATCAGGGCGCGGCATTTAAGGCCCAATGATTTAGCCGTATTTACCAGCGCGCGGGCCAGCTTGCGGCTGTCGGGCAGTTTTTGCATAAAAGCGCCGGATCCGTATTTAACGTCCATTAACAAACTGGTTACGCCTTCCGCGTATTTTTTGGAAAGAATACTGGCCACAATAAGCGGGCGGCTTTCTACGGTGGAGGTAGCGTCCCGTAAAGAGTAAAGTTTTTTATCCGCCGGGGCTAAATCTTGGGTTTGGCCAAACATACACACGCCTAATTTTTGAATTTGGCGGCGTATCAATTTGGCGGGGACGCGCACTTCAAAATTTTTCATGGATTCCAGTTTATCCAGCGTTCCGCCGGTATGCCCTAAGCCGCGGCCGGACATCATGGGAACCGCCACCCCCATGCAAGCCACCAGCGGGGCCAAGGCCAAAGAGATACCGTCCCCCACGCCGCCGGTGGAGTGTTTGTCCGTCTTAGGCAGTTTTATGTCTGAAAAATCCAGCCGCCCGCCGGAATAGGCCATGGCTTTGGTGAGCAGGGCTGTTTCTTTATCGGAAAGAGGATTTAAAAAACAGGCCATTAAAAAAGCGGAAAGTTGGTAATCCGGAACGGTTCCTTTCGCCGCGGCTTGGGCGATGAAATCAAACTCTTGCGCGGTTAAAGATTTATTGTCGCGTTTTTTTGCAATCAGGTCAATCATTCTCATAGGTGCCACCTCCGTAGATTTATACTGCCTGTTGGAACTTTCAGCATAGCATTTTACGGTTGAAAATAGAATACTTTCAAAACAAAAAAGGCTTGGAAGCTCCAAGCTTTTTGTGTTTATTTAAAACCCGATGTTTTATATAGTCCTAAAATTTCTGTTTGTATTTGTTTGCTGCGCGCGTCCAGTTTGTCTTTCAGTTCCTGCAAGTGCTGCAGATCCAGCTGGCAGTATAATTGGTAGGACAGCTTGTCCATTCTGCTGGTTGGGTCTTGCGGCAGGGGTTGGCGTTTTATCTGCTGCAGCTGGTATTTGCGGGTAATAAAACGTTTTTCTATATGGGATAAACGGTTTTGTAACGTTTCATAATAGCTGGATAAAGCAAATAACCGCCGCTGGCTGCTAAATACCCCTGTTTTGGTTTGCAGAGGGGCTTTTTGAATTATTCCGGCGGAAACAGTCGCCTTTTCACGCGCGGCTTTAATTTCGGCGCGTAATTGATGCGTGATGGCGTTCTCCATCGGGTGCGCCAATAAATAGAAAGCGGCGTTGGGTTCCAAATACGTCAGGGCGGCCAAGATGTCTTTTCTGTTGTCTTGTTTAAGAAAGACGCCTAAATCAAAGAAAGCGTTGGCTTGCTGTTCGCTCCATTTTTCGCCTTTTTTTAATTTTTCAATTAATACCAGCTGTGTATCCCGCGCATATTGCGTAAGAGAGGGGGACTCCTCCTGTTTTAAAATTCCCGGGGCTTTTAATGCGGGAATTTTGTGAAACACTCCCATATATCCGTATGCTAACTGATAGCCTATCACATCATTTATGTGGGCAAAATGCAGCCACATTTTTTGTTTTTGGTAGGGAGTAAGGAGGGAATAAGTAATAAAATCCATAGCGGCGATGAAATTTTGGGGCGGATTGGCCGCCAATTTATGCAATGTTTCACGCGCGGAAAAAAGAGGATCTTTTTCGTCTTGGGGCATTTGGGCCGGGCCGATGGTAACTTCGTCCCAGTCTTTTTCTCCCCATGAAAATGTATCCTTTCTGTTTTGAGAGGCTTCTTGTATAAACTCCCATTTTTTGGTTTGTTGGGCGTTGGCCAGGGTGCGCTCATGGCGGCGTTTTAGCCAGTTTATTTTATTGGCGGTTAAACTGGAAACAAATCCATCCTGCGGGCGCATGTGGAGGGTTAAGTGCGCTTCCTCTTCTTGCAGGCGCCGGTTTAAATATTGGTGTACCTGGCCGGCGTAGCGTTGCTTTTCAGCGGCAGAGGCATTGGGCGGCGGAGCCGGGGGAAGTGTTTCCCCAATAAGGGTTAATGTTTGGGCGTATTGCGCAAAATGGGATTCATTCGGAAGGTTTGGGTTTCGGCGCAGGGTGCGGCTAAGTTCGCTTAACGCCAATAGGCGGTTTTCCAAGGCCACGCTTTCTTCCAGAGAAAGCGGTTTAAGGCACGATCCGGCGGAAGTGGAACTGCCTTTCAGTTCTGCTGAGGTTTTTTTGAATAAATTTCCCCATTGTTTTGGGGTTTTTTGCGCATATGAAGGTATGCTAAATAAACTTATGCATAACAATGCCGTAAAAAATGAAATGTTGTTCATAATAATGCCTCTAGTTTGCTATTTTGGGAGAAAGGGCTTCCAGGGAGTTTAACTCCGCCTCTATATTTTCCAAGTGGTTCCATACCACATTATGCAGTTTTTTTAACCGCATATAATATGCCTTTACATACAATTTTTGGGAAAGGGCCAGCGGCGTGTTCATAACCGTGTTGGGTTTGTTTTTTTCTTGCTGTTGAAGAAATTCTATTGCCCCTATACGTTGTTTTATATTATTTAAAATATCGGTATAAGCCGTGTCCCAATGTCTTAATAATTCCAAATGGGCCTGTATTACCTGACGGTTTGCCTGAGCGGAAAGCGGCGCTTTGGGAAATCTTAACCCGGCGCTGCGGGCTTGTTTCAGTTTTTCTTCTATGGCGCTTCTGCGGACTGTTTCGTTCGGGTTCAGCAACAGCCATTGGGCGGTGGAAGGGTCCAAATACGTAAGCGCGCCCAGCACGGCGCCGGATTCTTCTGCCGGCAAAAGGGAAGCCAAATCCAAAAATAAATTGGCTTGTTCTTCACTCCAGGTTTTTCCCTCTTTTAACGGTTCTATTAACAGCGCTTCTTTATGGCGCAGGTAAGTGAGTAATTCTTTGCCCATAGCCGGGGGGACCCAGCCGTCCATTTTAACCGCGGGTATTTCGTGCAGCATATTAATGTATAAAAGGGTTAAATCCGGGCCGGCCAATTCCGCGGTTTTGGCTACATGCCGGCTTAAAGCTAATTTTTGCTGGGTCGTTAAGTTGGTATTAAAAATTTTATCAAACACTTGGCTCAAAGAAGAATATTTACCCTGTGAGATCTCTTTTGCGGTTACCCCGCAAGCATAGAGCGGATGCTGCGGATTAACCGGGAATTTGGTGGGGCCCATGGAAACGGACTGGCGGCCGGGTGTTTGCCAGGAAAGATGCTTCTGGCCGTTCAAAAAGGCTTCTTGGAAGCGGTTAATGTGCTGTTCGTTGTCTCTTAAGAATAAGAATTGTTTTTTAGCGGAACGTGCGGGAAAAGATAAGGGAAAAACAAGCTGCTGCGTTTGCTGCGACAGCGGAGCAATGTTTTGGCTTAATATGTCAAATACGGTTTTTTCGTCCGCTCCTTCCGGGATATATATTCCCAGTTGTTTTAATAAATCCAGTTGGGGTTTAAACTCTTTATCCTGCAGTATGCCCGGCATGCGGACAAGGGCTCTTCGTACTTGTTGGAAGGCCAGAAGTTGGTTTTCTTTAAGAAAGAATTGTTCCGCTGTTAACGCTTTTGTTGAGCCGGCCGTTTCCAGCGCTTTTTGTGCGGCTTGTTTTAAATAACGGCTTTGGGCGAATAAAGAGCCGGCCGGCGCTAAAAAACAACCGGCCAGCAACAAAATAAAAAAATAGTTTTTATCGGCGTGTTTCATATTCTTTATATGCTATCAAACAGAATTGTACGCCAACAAGGGTCATAGGGCCTATATGGGTTTAGGCCTTTTGGCGCCGCAACTGTTCCCGGTACTACCGGAAAAACACAAAAAAACCGGGGGCGTTTGCGGCCCCCGGTGAGGTTACGACTAATTGCCCCAGGGTTTTTTAACCGCTGCGGCGTTTGCAGGCGCGGGGTTTCGGCCTCCCCGCGCGCAGCAGGAAAACTAACAGCTTACGTTTCTTTTGATAATGCTTCTGACAATGCCTTCTACATGAAAGGTTTGCGGGTCCGCCACAATGGGGGTATAAAACGGGTTTTCGGACTGTAAGATCACGCTGTCCCCGTCTTTGCTAAAGCGCTTTACCATTACTTCCCCGTTATTTACGCAAACCACCACGTCTTTGTTTTTGGGGGAGTGGTTTATTTCCACAATCAGCCAGTCTTTGGGGGAAATGAGATGTTCCATAGAGTCCCCTTTCGCTTCCACCATAAACCCTTTGCAGGCGGGGAAATACACCATGCTGGGGTCCACCGGTACAATGCGGGTGGGGGTGCCGTCTAAAATGGTTCCGGCGGGGCCGCATTTGGCCATGCCGTACATTTTTAAATAGATGACGTTGCGCTCCGGGTCTTTTAAAATAATATAGTCTCGCGGGTTGGCCGGGTTGCGTTTTAAATAGCCTTTCTTTTCCAGCTGTTTAATGTGGTGGAAAACCACACTTTTGCCGCATACGTCCAACCGGTCGGCCAGTTCTTCCATGGTAAGCGGGTCCGAAATATTATTTTTTAAAATTTCCAGCAGTTTGATTTGTTTGGGGTGTAAGGCTTTCATAACGCCTCCCGTTTTATACCTTTTATTTTGTTCTATATTTTGTTCTATAAAATTTTTTATAAAGATGTCAAAATTTATTTTTTAAGTTGAGGCGTTTTATAGGGTCTTGCATTGTTTTTTTTTTTTGATATAGTGAGTTTTGTGTTAGGTATAAGGAGGGATATATCCTATGGAAAAAAACGCAGGATTTACATTAATGGAGCTGTTAGTTGTTGTGTTAATTATCGGTGTTTTGGTAGGAGTTGCTTTACCACAGTATACTAAGGCGGTAGAAAAGTCCCGCACTGCGGAGGCTTTAACTTTGTTACGCAATTTATTAACTGCAGAAAAAAGTTATAAATTGGCTAGTGGGGATTATACTTCTGATTTAACTCAGCTAGATTTAGATCTGCCGGGTTTAGATGCGGCTGATCCCAGTGTTTTTAAGACAAAAAATTGGAAGATATCCGTGCGCACGGATAATTGGGAAAATAATTTGTTGGCGGCTTGGGCAGTACGTACCAAGGCAGACGGAACAGTGATTCCGTTGGAAAAGGGGGGATATACTATTTTGTTGAGGGTGTCCGCCTTTAATAATGAAAAGGTCACGCGCCATTGCCGTGTAAGTTTAGGCAATTCGGCGGTGCCGGCTATATGTAAATCTATTAGTGGACGTGAAGACGGATATATTTACTAATATTGGGTGTCATATAAAAACCCCGGGGTTACTATCCCGGGGTTTTTTATCTTTACAGTTTCTTTAAAAACCGCTCAAACGCGGCCTGCCCATCGGGCGTGCGTTTATAAACGCCGGCGTATTCCAGCACGCGCGCAAACACTTTGCCCACTTCTTTTTGCAGTATTTCCTGCGTGCTCGTTTTGGTAAACGTGTATTTTGCCAGCATTTCTTGCGCCCAAGGGGCGTGTTTGGCTAAGGCTGGGTCTTTTTGTATGGCTTTTATATCTTTCTTAATAAGAAGCGGCTCTAAATCCGCCAGTTCCTTAGCCAAACGCGCGGGCAGTACGGCCAGGCCCATTACTTCAATGAGGCCGATATTTTCCTTTTTAATGTGGTGTACTTCCTCGTGCGGGTGGAAAATACCCAGCGGGAACTCGTCCGTCGTGCGGTTGTTGCGAAGCACGATATCCAGTTCAAACGCTTTGCCGCGGCGGCGGGCAATCGGCGTAACCGTATTATGCGGCGTGCCTGCGGTTTTGGCTAAAATATCGGCCTTGGGGTCGCTGTAAACGCGCCATTTTTTCAGGATATAGTCCGCCGCTTCAGCCAAGTCTTTTTTGCTGCCTTGCAGGCGGATGACGCTCATCGGCCATTTGACTATACCCGCTTTCACGCGCGGGAATTTGGCCAGTTTAAACGTTTTTTCTATGGGGGCTTTTTCCATAGCAAATACGTAGCGCCCGCCTTGGAAATGGTCGTGCGTTAAAATGGAGCCGCCCACAATGGGCAAATCCGCGTTGGAGCCTATAAAATAATGGGGGAACACTTCCACAAACGCCAGCAAACGCTCAAAGCTTTTTTTAGTCAGCTTCATCGGTTCGTGCGTATCGGAAAGGAAAATGCAGTGCTCGTTATAATACACGTAGGGGGAGTACTGCAAAAACCAGGGTTTTCCGTCTTGCAGCAAGTCCAGGCCGATTAAACGCAAATTCTGGCGCGCCGGGTGGTTTGTGCGGCCGGCGTAGCCCTCGTTTTCTTTGCATAACAGGCAGGACGGGTAAGAAGCCGGCGCGGCTTTTAAAGCGGCGGCGATGTCTTTCGGGTCCTTTTCCGGTTTGGACATATTAATCGTAATGTCCAGCGCGCCGTATGGGGTGCGGGCCTTCCAGTGTTTGTTTTTGGCTACGCGGGCGGTGCGGATATAGTCCAATGCGCGGGCGTCGTGGTAAAATTTATCCGTTGCTTTTTTGGGGTTTTGGGCCCAGAGCTCAAAAAATTCGTTTTCCACTTCCGATGGTTTGCGCGCGAACACGCCCATTAATTTGGTGTCAAACAAATCCCGCTGGGTGACGGTGTCCGGCTCAAAGAGTTTTTGTTTGGCGGCCCAGTCACAAATTTTTGACAGGATTTCACAGGGAAACTCCGGCGTGGCCCCTTTAAAGCCGGAGGGGGAATAATCGCTCAATTTCAGCAAATCAAGCAATTGGTTGCGGGCCCAAACCTCGTCGGCCGGGGCCAGGAGCTCTTGGTCTATGGCGTAGGCGATTAGCTGGTCAATTAACAAATAGATGTTCATTATTCCTCCTAAAATTTGCGGTGCTGTTCCCAATTCCAGGCTGTTTGAATGATTTTGGTTAAATCATATTTGGGTTTCCAGCCCAGCACTTTTTGGGCTTTGGCGCTGTCCGCCACCAAAACGGCGGGGTCTCCCGCGCGGCGGGGGGCTGTTTCCACCTTAAAATCTATGCCGGTAATTTCTTTGGCTTTTTTAACGAGCTCCGCCACGCTGTATCCGCTTCCGCTGCCCAGGTTGAAGCGTTCGCTTACATTGTCTTTAAACATTTTTTCCAGGGCTAAAATATGCGCGTCCGCCAGGTCGTTTACGTGGATATAGTCGCGCACGCAGGTTCCGTCGGGCGTGGGGTAATCGTCGCCAAACATTTTGATGGACGGGCGCTTTCCGGCGACCGCCTGCAGCACAATGGGGATTAAGTGCGTTTCCGGCGTGTGGGATTCCCCAATGTCGCCCGATTCATCGGCCCCGCTGGCGTTAAAATAACGCAAAGCGGTGGATTTTAAGCCGTAGGCGGTGTCAAAATCTTCCAGCATTTTTTCCACCATGAGTTTGGTGTTGCCGTACGGGTTGATAGGGCTTTGGGGGTGGGTTTCGTCTATTTTGGGCTTAACGGGTTCCCCAAAGGTAGCGGCGGTGGAAGAAAACACAAAATATTTAATGTTGTTTTCCACCATGGCGTCTAATAAATTAAGCACTTTGGCTACGTTGTTGTGGTAATATTTTGAGGGTTCTTGCACGCTTTCGCCCACTTCAATAAACGCGGCAAAGTGCATAATGGCGTCTATCTTGTGTTTTTTAAACACTTCCGTCAGGCGGGCTTTGTCCCCCAGGTCGCCCAGTTCAAAAGGGTATTGGGATACGGCTTCTTTATGCCCTTTGGACAGGTTGTCCAGTACCACGGGGTGAAACCCCTTTTCAGCCAGTCTTTTTACGGTGTGGGAACCGATATACCCCGCCCCGCCTACTACCAAAATATTTTTCATAGTTTGTCTCCGTTACAGTAAAACTTTGTTATTAAAAATAAAAGCGCGTTAGTAAATTTTTTCCATTTGGCGCGCCGGGCCGCCAATTTTGGCGATATAAAAATCCGCCTTGAGGCCGGTTTTCTGCGTATAGGTTTTGCCCACGGTGTCTATTAATTGTTTTACCGCGCTGTCTTTTACCAGGGCTACCGCGCTTCCGCCAAATCCGCCGCCCGTCATGCGCGCGCCCAATACGCCGGGCACCGTCCATGCCGTTTCGGCAATGACGTCCAGTTCCGGGCAGCTTACTTCGTAATCGTCACGCAGGGAAATGTGGGACTGGTTCATTAACTTGCCAAACGTTTCCACGTCTCCTTTGCGCAGGCACTCGGTAGCTTGCAGGGTGCGTTGGTTTTCATACACGGCGTGTTTGGCGCGTTTTTGTTCAATGGGGTCTTTAATTAAATCTTTGTGTTTTTCAAACTCCTCAATGGACAGTTCCCCCAGCGCTTTAATGGGCAGCTTGGTTTGCAGGGCTTTGAGGGCGTTTTCGCTCTCGCGCCGGCGGTCATTATAGCCGGAATTGACCAGGGAATGTTTTTTATTGCTGTTAATAATGACAATGGAAATGCCTTTTAAATTCAGCGGTACGTATTCATATTGCAGGGTGTTGCAGTCCAGCAAGATGGCGTGGTCTTCTTTGCCCATGCCGCTGGCAAACTGGTCCATAATGCCGCAGTTCATGCCCACAAATTTATTTTCGGCTTCCTGCCCCATTTTAACCAGTTCTATTTGCGGAATGTTTAGCTGAAACGCCGTATTTAACGCCACGGCGGTGGCCAGCTCTATAGAGGCCGAGGAGGACAGCCCCGCCCCCGCCGGTATATTTCCCCAAAACAGCATTTCAAAACCTTGGTCTATATTGTAACCGCGGTTTTGCATAACATGCAGTACGCCCAGCGGATAGTTGGCCCAGTCTTGTTCACGGTGAAAGGCCACATGGTCTAAATCCGTTTCAATAATGCCTTGGTGCGCCAAATTTAAAGAATGCAGCCTGATTTTGCGGTCATCGCGTTTGCATAATACCACATGGGTGCCGAAAGACAGCGCGCACGGAAACACGTGCCCGCCGTTATAATCCGTATGTTCCCCGATTAAATTTACCCGCCCCGGGGCGAAAAAATACAGTTTTGTTTTTTTGAATACTTCGTTAAACTTATTTCTCAGCGCAATCTGGTTCATTTGATTCATAAATTATCCCCTTTATTTAATAATGATTTTAAACTTCCAGTTGTACTGCCCCAGCGGCGCGATAACCGCCGCTTTTTTGATTTTGTTTGCTACGTATAAATCGTCATACACGCCGGTGCAGGGCTCTAGAGCAATGTTGTAGTCCCCGCGGTAGCCGCCTTGGGTTTTCCATACGCCCAGGTAGGGTACTTTGTCCGCGTCGTAGCGGTAGATGATTTTATCTCCGTTGTCCGTATGTTCGGCCCCGCACCAGCCGGCGGTGTTTTTTCGCGTGAAGTAGAACTTTTCGCAATTATTGGCGCTGACGGGCTCCGTGGCGGCCAGGTCTAACGGCAGGCCGTTTACGTCGGTAGTCAGCGGGTAATTATGCAGGGTTCCCCACGGGCCCAGGCGTTTGGTGCCGTGTTCCACCGTGATGACTTGGGTTAAATTATCCGGTATCAGCAGGCGGGTTTTTGGGGAGCATGCCAAAAGGCAGTGCGGCGTCCAAATAAATTTAAAACCGCCTTCTTCCAAATTGGTTACGGTGTAGTGAAATGTAATTTCATTATCCTTAAGCGTAATTAAGCGGGACAGCGTATACGGAAAATTTTCACTCCGCACAGAGGAAATCAGCTTATTTCCTCCGGGGGCCAGTTCCCATTTCCATTTCATGGCCCACACTTCGCCGTGGTCCGGCACGGGGATGTTTTTGTATTCTCCGTCCGGGTAGGGGCAGGCGTCTATGGAGGGGAAAACCTCGTCAAAACCGCTTGAGTCAAATTGGCTAAACGGCGCCCCGTAGTGGGGAAGCGTCAGTTTTTCTTTAGGGCTTTGGAATAAAAATTCCCGCCCCGTGGATTTTTTTACCAAGCTGGCCAGTTTGCAGGCGTAATCCGGCAGGAAAGTAAGGCGCAGCTGGTCATTTTCCAAATAAAAGGCGTTTAGACCTTTGTATGTGGTGTGCAGCATAATATCCCCCATAGCCGCTGACCTCTTAGCTAAATAAAAGCGCGGTTGCCCGCGCGTTTACTTTTTATGGGTGGTAAGTTGAAAAGCCAGCGGCAGTAAATCTTTCAAAGTTTTTGTTACCACAACGCGTTTTGTTCCCTCCAGCATACCCATATAAACAGGCGCGTTGGGTTTCATAAATTCGGCCAGCACCTGCCGGCAGGCCCCGCAGGGGGAGTTTACTTTCGCCCCCGGCAGTTTCCCGCTGACCAGCGCCAACGCCAAAATTTCTTTTTCGCCCGCTCCCACGGCGGCAAATACGGCATTGCGTTCCGCGCAAACGGTTAAACCGAACGAAGCGTTTTCTATATTGGTGCCCGTGTAAACGCGTCCGCTGCGGGCCAAAACAGCCGCCCCTACCTTAAAATGGGAGTAGGGGGAATAGGAATTTTCCCGCGCCGCCTGGGCCGCGTTTAACAGGGTATTTTCAGTGTCTTTTTTCGTCGGCCTCTTCATACTCTTATTTTATAATAACAGCCGGAAAAGTCAATCCCTTCCGGGCGGGATATTTCTTATAATAAACTTATGCGAAAATATTTTTTATTTATGCTATTGTTGTTTGGCGCGGGGTGGTTTATGTTCGGGGGGAAAACGGAAATTAAAAATGTAGGCAACCCGGGCAAAAACATTGTGGCGTTTGGGGACAGCCTGACCGCCGGCTACGGCGCGGGGAAAGACCGCGCTTACCCGGCCGTGCTAGGCCAAATGGTAAACCGGCCTGTCATTAATTTGGGTTTATCCGGCGACACGGCCGCCAACGCGCCCAGCCGCCTGCCCCAAGTATTACAAGCCGAACCTTATATGGTGCTGATAGAATTTGGCGGAAATGACTATATGCGCGGCGTTTCGTTTGCGCAGACAGAGCAAGCCATCCGCCAAATAGTGGACGAAGTCCAATCCGCCGGCGCCATTGCCGTGTTGGTGGACACGGGCGGTTACCCGGCTATGGGGCGCTACACCAAGCTGTACAAACAAATCGCCAAAGAGAAACAGGCCCTTTTCGTGCCCGGTATTTTGGACGGCATTTTTGGCAAAAGCAAATACAAAGCGGACCCTATCCACCCCAACGCCGCCGGTTATGAAATGGTGGCGCAAAAAGTACATAAAGCCATAAAGCCTTATTTATAAAATAAATCCCATACGCAAACATGGCCCGGCGTTTCAGCCGGGCTATATTTTTATGTAGAAGCCCCGGCTTAGCCGGGGGATATTTTTATATGTATGTTATAAATGCTTAATGCGGTTTTTGTAAAGCTGGCTGAGCCGCTCGTTGGTTTCGTCGTTTCCCGGCAGGTTGCTGCTTTGGTATACGGGCAAATTTACGCCTTGCTCGGCCAATATCTGCGCCGCGCGGAAAAGTACCGCGTGAAAGACGGCGCAGGCCGCCACGGTGGAAAGCGGGGCAAGCTGAAGCCCGTCCAGTTCCAAACAGGTTTCATTGGCGGCGCAGTGGTTGTCCAGCGCCAGGTCCGCCGCGTCAAAAAGCATAAGCCCGCCGGAGTGGCGGGAGCGGCTTTTTTGGTGGGCGTGCTTGGCTGATACGCTTACCGTTTTTACGCCTTTTTCTTTAGCGTATAAAACGGCGTCAATGCCGGCCGGGTTGCGCCCGGAGTTGGAAAACACAAATAAAATGTCTCCCTTTTGCAGGTTGTGTTGGGCCAGTATGCGGGGGGAGTAGCCTTCTTGTCTTTCCAAACGGGTGCCGGTTGCCGCACCGTGCATAAATTGCAGTTCCGGCGCCAAAATAACGTTTACCGCCGCAAAACAGCCGGAGCGGTGGAACGGCTCCAGCGCCGGGCTTAGGCTGTGCCCGCAGCCAAAGGTGTGGATAATATTTCCTTGGCAAAGCGTTTGGGCCGTCCACTGGGAGGCGGTTTCTATATAAGGGGCTTCGGCCCCGTCCAGCTCTGTGAGCAGGCTGGCTATGGCGTTAAAATAAGGGTGGGTAAATTGTTTCATGGCTTTATGGTAGCATATTGGGCCGTATACAGGATTTGCTAAAATAAAAAAATGAGGTTGAAAATTTTCCATTTCATTTTTTGTTTATTAGCAACTTTTATGCTGTGCGCCTGCGCCACCCAGCAGCGTAAAGGCCGCCAGGTGTTAAAAGCCGTAGACGGCGGGCAAATCAACCCGTCTCAAGCGTTTACTTCCGCCCAAAAATTGTTTATCCGCTATGATATGGAAGGAAAAAGCTTTTACTTGCAGGCCAATTTAAAAGAGCTGGAAGAAAACCCCCGCCTGAGCGTATTGGGTTTAAGCGTTCAAGCGGCCGACGGGAAAACCACCCCCGCCCAGGCGCAGGCGGTGGCCTTGGCCGGGACGGATTGGTTTATTTTACTGCGTGATACGCTTCTTTCCCTGTTGCCGCAAAACCCCATGGAAGGCCGGGTAATTTTTATTCAAAACTATGAAACCATGCTTTACCGCCGCCAAGACGGCACGGCGGATTTGGTAGAGTTAAATGACGCTCCGGCAGACGTAAAACTGGTGGGCAGAGTATCTTCCCAAGCGTTTCGCACGCTGTTGTATGAACGTTTAAAACAGGCGGTTATTGCCACTCAGGCACCTTATACAAAGTATTTGCTTACGCTGCAGAACGTTCCCTTGTCTCCCTTTTTATATGTAGACGTGGAAAAAGACCAAGTTATCCAGTTGAAACTGCCGGATTATTACCAAGTGGAAAAGGAAATGACGGGGCTGGGCTTTTCGCTCTCATTTATTTATTCCTTTTTTGTAAAAAGCCATTTGTTTGGGGTGATTAAGGCGCCGTTTACGTCCACGCACAGGTTGGTTTCCATGGGCACGTCTACGCTTTATACCGCGCTTCCGCCTAAAATAAATGATTTGGATCAAGTGCCGCCGCTGGCTTCTTCTGGCGAGGAAATGGATCTGCAAGATTTTAATAAATGGCTGGATAAGCACGTCAGCCGGCAAAATTACAAGGCGCATGTTACCCTGCTTATTGACGGGGAAGAATTTTTCCCGCATTTTATTTTAGCCATGCAGCGCGCGCAGGAGTCTATTTTTGTGCGCACCTATATTTTTGCGGCGGACCCTTACGGCCTGAAAATAGCCGATATGCTGCGTGAACGCTCCAACGACGGGATTGACGTGCGCGTGATAGTGGATGAGTTAAACACCATTTTAAATTCCGTCAAAGACCCGGAATTTACCCCCGGCGATCATTTCAAAATGCCCAAAAGCATAGACGATTATATTGAAAAAAAATCCAAAGCCGCCGCCCGCACCCATTTAAATACCTGGAGTAATTTTGACCACAGCAAAGTGTATATTGTGGACCGCAAAATAGCTTACACCGGCGGCATGAATATAGGGGAAGAATACCGCTATACTTGGCATGACATGATGCTGGCCCTGCAAGGCCCGGTGGTGGGCCGGCTGGTTAAGAATTTTTATGAAACCTGGTCTTTTACCGGCTGGGGGGGAGATTACGCCGCCGCCTACCGCAAGCTGTTCAGCAAACGCTCCCGCGACGTAAACCGAGAAGTCCCCGGTATGATAAACGTGCGCCTGATGTATACCAAACCTACCGACGCGGAAATCTTTAAAGCCCAGCGGGAAGCCATCCGCCGCGCCAAAAAACGCATTTATATACAAAATGCGTATTTCTCAGATGACCGGATAGTGGATGAACTGATTAAAGCCCGCGGGCGCGGGGTGGACGTGCGCGTTATTTTGCCGGGTGAGAACGACATCGGCATTATGGACGCCAACAACCGCATTAAAGCCAACCAGCTTTTTAACAACGGGGTAAAAGTGTATTTTTACAACGGCATGAGCCATGTAAAAGCCGCCCTGTATGACGGATGGGCGGTGGTGGGTTCGGCCAATTTTGACAAAATGAGCCTGTTTATAAACAGCGAAATGAGCCTGGGGATAGACGACCCCGCCTTTGTGGCCGAGTTGGAACAACGCCTGTTTGAGAAGGATTTTACCCACTCCAAACCCATGACGCAGGAGTTGGACATCGGCTGGGCGTCTTTCTTGGTGGACGCGTTGACCAACCAGCTGTAACGCGCGCCGGCAAGCTTCCTTTATTAACTGTATTTGCTGTTTTGTATAAAAGCCCATAAAAAACCCCGCTTTTTAAGCGGGGTTTTTTATAACTACTGCTCACAATAAACCCCGGGCGTAAGCCCGAGGGATGGAGTGTGTATCCCCAAATCTTCATATTTAGTACCATCTCAATATGGAACTTACCAAATTAAGCCACTGCGTTTATCACTGCCGA
>NZ_CASEZB010000006.1:0-135137 GCF_949292495.1 Candidatus Avelusimicrobium aviculae | reverse complement strand
GCATTGGTTTAAGACCCCTATGTCCATGGCGTTGTTGGCCGATACCGTATCATACGCTACGTACGGTACCGGAAAGTAGGACACCATCTTCATGGTGTTTTTGGTTTGTGCCGCATATGCAGGCATGCACAAAACAGCCGCAGCCAAGGCAGCCGCTATTTTTTGATACATACCAGACCTCCTTTATTAAGGCCTAATGGCCGATTACAGGCATTTTTACCAAACAGATACTTATAAAAACCCTAACCTGTTAATCCCCACTGTATCAAAAAAAAAAACAAGTCAAGCAAGTGTTAAAACTACCTTGCTTGACTTGCATTTCCATAAAAAGGATCAAACTATTTGGCTTTTTTAGAGGAGGCTTTTTTTCTGATTTCCTTTACAATAGACCGGATAACCGTATGATCCGCTTTGGACCCTTTACGGACGAATTGAGGATAGGCATCTTTAAAATCCAATTGGTAATAATCGCTGCCCATTACTTTTTCCATAAAAGAACGCATGGGTTTATTAAAAGCGCTGAAAAGGAAGAAATCATACGCCATTGCTTTTGTTTTGCCTGTTTTAAGGTCTGTTTGATCCGTATTGACGTATAAATTAGCAGACACCATCCCCACCAACTCTCCTGTATTACTCATCACGCCGGAGCCGCTCATGCCATTGCGTATACCAAAATTTTTAGTATATCCAAACCCTAAATCATTTACATAATAAGCCGCGTTAGGATTGGGTTTAACATCACGTACCCCGTCAAAAATAGAAATAACAGAAAGTTTCCTGTCTAATTGGTAGGTAGCATCATCAAAAGTAAGAATAGGAGGCAAATCCCCGCTGAGCACGCGGCGCAATTTAGAGGCCGCCCGGCGGTTTTTATTTAGGAACCGGTCAAAAGTTTGCTTGGAGACGGGCTCCCCGGGTTTTACATTTGGAACCCGGCGAAAGTAGGAATAAGAAGCGCGGTGCAAATCCAAACGGATAAGGGCAAAATCGTCCAAGGCGGGGATTTCTATTTTATAATCCGGATGAATAAACACCGCGGGTTTTTTAGGGGTAGATTTTACCATCGCCAAGGCGGTATAGTCCTCATCCAACAAATCCATATAAATATTGCAGCCGCTTTGGGCGCAGGGCAACACACAATGCGCCGCCGTGGCAAACCAGCGTTTACCAATGCGGGTGGCTTGGCATTTTTTCCAACCGGTATTTTTACCTAAAGGCTGGATTTGGTATTCAAAAGTATGGTAAAAATCTTCCGCAGAGGTATATTGGGACGCATCTGTAACGGATATAACCCCCACCTGCCCCCAAACGGGCAAACAACCAAAAATAAATAATAATGTAAAAAATAATTTCATATTGGCTTCTTCGTCTTTATTATAGCAAAAGCAAAGAAGCTGTTTAGCAAAGACAAAAACCGTTTTTAATCTGTTGGAGAAGGAAGGATATAAGCCGCATCAAACCCCGCAATGCGGCCCCAGCGGGGGTTATTCCAAGTAAGTAAAGCGCCGGGAAGTACAAAACGGGCTTGGCTAGCCGCGTGAAAAATGTGGTTAAACTGCGGATTTTTATATACACTAAAAACAAAGGTTTTCCCCGGCGGAAATTGCCTGGAAACAGAAAAGGGCGCTTGATAGTCCACATGCCCGTTGCCCGCATAAATAAAAAACACCGCTTGGGGATATTTGCGTTCCCAAGCCCGTATCCGTTTTTCCCAATACATATTACGAAGACGCATTCCCTCTCCCGTCCGCTGGGCGGGATAGGTATAGCCATTTATCCCAACAAATTGACGATCATCCACGGAAGAATGAACTTCTTCTAAACCTGCAAAAGGAATATAATGCCAAGCCAAGACATCAAAAAATTTTTTAAAATCTTTAAAGCGCTCTTCCTCGTTAAAGGGAGTAAATTGCAATCCTTTGTCATGCTGGAATTCCGTCAGTACAATGATTTGCTTTTCCGGGTGCTGTTTTTGATATGTCAAAATCACGTTTAAAAATAATTTCCGTATTTCTTCCAGGCCATGCGCTTCCCCCAAAAACACATATTTAGCCGAATCCGGAATACACGGCATGTTTTCCTGAAAAGAAATACGCAGCTCTTTTTCCATTTTCGGCATAAAGTGCCGCAAGCGGGACCAAGCATGCTCCAACCGCACGCGGGCTGCAAGCATATAACGGTTATTGGAATAAACCCACGCATTATCTATACGTGTGTCCAACTCCTGCCAAGCGTCCGGCTCCCCCACCGAATATACCGGGAGCAGATACTTAAACTGATTTTCCATAAACAAAAAGTCATCCGTATGACGGCTTTGCCAATGATAGTGTAAATTTATAGCAAGCACAACTCGTTTATATAAAAGGTGCGTTAACTGGGAATTGCTCTCTTTCCCGGCCAGCATTTTATTCATCTGGCGTAAATTGCGCCATTTGCCCGCAAGCCAGCCCTGCCCTTCCGCCAAACCGGGAAACAGCAACAGCACAGCAAGATACAATAAAGCACCTCTGCAAAAAAAGTTGTCTTTCATACTATAAGCCCGTTGTTATTTGCACGTCAAAACCCGCTATATGGGCTAAATTTTTATCTTTCCACGCCAATACCGGCGCTCGCACCTGATTATCTGATAAAATATCCAACAAAGCAGAGCGGGAAGCTATAAAATGGACCACAAATGTTTCTGTTGGGTTAAACGCATTGGCCAAACTAAACGGCATGATATACCCCGTATGCCATGCCCCGGCATGAATAATAAATAAAGCCTCGGGATATTTTTTGCGGTAATTTTGAATGGTTTGCAGCCACGCCGTATTACGCAAATAAATGCCGCTTAAACTCTTCCATAACGGAACGGGATATAGTTGCCCTTGGGCATCTTGCAAAAGAATATCCGCCTCTGACCAAATTTCCTCAATTTCCAACCCTTTAATGCCCACCCCATTATGATACAGCCAAGAAAAAATATCGTAGTAATTCTTATCTTGTCCGGAAACATGCATCAGCAGCAGGGTGGCGGCTACGCAGGAATCCCGCGGAAGCATTTCCGTAAAATAAATAATAGGACGTTTGGGATCCCGGGCCTGGATTTCTTTTATAAAATCCAACACGGCAAAAGACACTTGTTGCGAATTGTGTTCCTCCCCTATTAAGATTTGTTTGACTTGAGGAGAGACCATAGCGGCCGCCTGCCGGGGAATATTTCCAGCAGAAAACACTTCCCGTTTTTCCATCAGTTGCCGTACGTTGGCCCGTATATCCGCCCGAATTTGTTTGCGCCGCTGAACCGTTCCCGCCGCTAAGCGGTTGTGCAAAGAGACCAAATAATTTTTAAAAGACGTATCGGAAGCTTTCTTTAAGGAGGGGTATCTTTGATACAACATGCCAGACAGTTGGTCCGTCCAATTATCAACATCCACGGCCGGCATCTCCGTATCATCCACTAAAAGAGGCAGCTGGTCCGCCGGGGTTTTGAGATAGAATCTCTCTCGCGATTTTTTTGCCCGCTCCAACAAAATTTGTTTTAAAGAAGACCTTTTTAACACTTGGCCGCGTTGGAACGATTGAGACTTTGCTTCTCCGCGCTTATAATAAAGAGAAAGCTTTTTCCAAAACGAGCCCTGCGCTTGCCCTAATGCGGGGAGCGTGAACAGACAAACAACAAATAAAAAAATCCATTTTTTCTGCATTTTTTCTTTTCTCTTCTATATAAACAAGGCTTAATCCACCTTTATTTGCGCGTCACAGCCCGCCAAATAGGCCAGTTGTTTGTCTTTCCAACCCAACAGCGGGTAACTATATTTACCGCCGGAAAAGGCATGAAATATACTTCCCTCGTTTTTCAATACTCTTAATACAAATGTTTCCTGGGGGGCAAACATCTTGGATATATTAAACGGGGCGTTATAGTCTGTATGTCCATAGCCGGCGTGAATAATAAACAACGCATGGGGATAGCTCTTTCGGGCGGAGGCTATTACCCGCAGCCAGGATTGGTTACGCAAATAAACGCCGCCTAAACTCTCCCACAAAGACACTTCGTATGGTTTTAGTTGAAATAAGTTTCCCACAGATACTTGCGGGGGTTGGAACATCCATACCCAACTGGGCTCCAGCCCTATAATGGGAATATCGCAACGCTTCAGCCAATCAAAAATATGATAATAATGAGCATCTTTTGGCAACAGACGCATAATAGACAATAAATAATCAAGGTCTACATTTTGGGGGATAAACTCCGTCAGATAGACAATTTGCCGCCCTGGATTCCGGGCTTGCACCGCCTGGATAAAAGACAGTATTTCTTGGGATATCTTCTCCACGCCGTGTCCCTCTCCTATTAAAATTTGTTGGGTATTAGGGGGAATCCTCTTAGCCGCTTGCAAGGCAAAAGGTTCCTGGGTCAGGGGGAGAATTTCACTTTGCAATCTGGCTGAATTTTTTTGGAGATCTTTTCTTAATTGGGCGCGTTCTTTAAGAAGAGTAGCCGCCAAACGGTTATGCAAAGAAATAACATAATTCTGTTGAGCGCGCGGTCCGGCAGCCAGCAGCCAAGGTTGATCTTGAAACAAGGCTTGGCCCAATTCCGGCGGCCACTCCTTGAAAAACACCAAGGGGTATTCATTAACAAATAATAACCCTCCTATTTCTATCAGGCCGCCCTTATGATAGATTTTTTTATTCGCTCGCCATACTCTTTTATTTAATATTTTTTCTATCTGTTTGGGCTGCAGTACTTTGGCGCGCTGGGAAGCCGCGCTCTTTTTAAAAAAGTTTTTATAAGCGGGCAACAGCTTTTTCCATGGGCCGGGCTCCCCATAGCTTATATCAAAAAATAACAAAGAAAACACGGGCAGCAAAACAATAAATAATTTTGCTATCTTATGCATAGTTATTGTAATTTAAAGCGCGCGTCAAACCCGGCAATACGGGCCATATCCGGGTTAGGCCATACGATAAAACGTTTTGACGCAAATTGTTCCGGGTTAAACGCGTCCAGCAAATCACTCCGGGCAGGCTGATTATTATAAATTTCATACGGTTGGAAAGTAGCCACAAAAGTTTCGTCCTTAGGAAACAACACGCTTAAAGAAAAAGATTCCGTATACGTTACGTGGGTTGCCCCCGTATGAAAGATAAATACGGCGTCCGGATATTGGGACCGCAAGCGGTCTATCTCCTGTTTCCATATCAAATTGCGCACACGCAGCACTTCAGGGGAAAACCACATCTTTTCTTTTTCCGTCGTTCCATTGGGTTTATTTACCCACATAACAGGAAAATTTTTATTAAGCAGCCATACAGGGTCTAACCCCACCACGGGTATTTTAAGAATATCCGCTATTTGCCAAATGGAATAATATTGCGGGAATTTTCTCAATTTCCAACGGTAGGCGGCTGTTTGCGTGTTGGGCAGAAACTCCGTTAGCAGAATTATTTTCCGCTTGGGAAAGCGGAGGCGATATTCTTGCAAAAAATCTTTTATGGCCCCCTGAATGACGGGAAACCCATGCGTTTCCCCTAAAAAAATATATTTATGTTTTTCCTGCACGATGGAAACCAGCTCTCTGCCCGGATATACGGCGGTTGGACTATAAAACCCTTTCATTAAATCTTCTTTGGCTTCATTCATTCGTTTAAGCGCATTTCTCCGTGCGACCGCCGTTCTGGATACGGCGCGGTTATGCGCCGCTATAAAATAGTTCCTCTTTGCGGAACGGGACAAAGTTTGAAACAGCTCGTTATCTTCATACGGCCCGGATTGGGAAAAAGAAAACGGCCACCCTTTAATGCGGTGAATAGGCGCCTCCCCATCCAGCATACATTCCCCTATCTCCCCCGAGCAAACCTGCTGCGCTTTCTTTAAAGAAAGCCTTTTACGCTCCAGCAGCAATTTATTGGCTTGTTTCACGGTGATAGCTCTGCGGGCGGATTCTTCTTCAGCGGAAAAGATTTTTTTCCAAAAAGCTTTTTTCCAAACAGCTTGGGAATGCGCCTCAGCCGGGAACAACACCGCACATAATAAGAATATAAAAAACCACTTTTTCATCTTACCTCTCCAGCGGGAAGGACGGCGCTTACATCAAACCCCGCCAAACGCGCATATTTAGCGTCCTTCCAATACCAAACCCCCGGGCCGGAAAACAAACCGCCAAAAGCTCTGTCAAAAGGAGTAAAACGGGAACGCCGGCCCACAAAGAAATCTATCGCAAAGGTTTCTTTCTCCGGGAAAGCCGCCGCCACAGAAGCGGGAAGGTTGTATTCCGTATGCCCCAGCCCGGCATAGATAAAAAATACCATATCCGGGTAGGTTTCATGCATGGCTTTTATCTGTTTTACCCAATGTTGATTGCGCGTACGCACGGCTAAAGCCGTTGAAGACAAAAAAGCCGTACCGGTTTTTTCCGTAAATATTTCATGGGCCGCCTGACTATGCGCCAAAGGCTCCTCCAGCCCAAAAACAGGAATACGCCACTTCATTAACAAATTAAAAAAATTTCTTTTGCTGGTAATACGTTCATCCATTTCTCTGGGCAAAAGGGAAACATTGGTATCTAACACAAACTCCGTAAGCAACATGATTTTCTTTTCCGGATAGCGTTTATGATAACGCGCTAAAATATACAAAATCTGTTTCTCTATAACAGGCTGATGATGCGTTTCCCCCAGAAAAATAAACTTGGCGGACGACGGTATCAAAGACACTAAATCCGCCGAACGCGCATACCGCAAAGAGGCTTGTATTTCCTTATGCTGCGCGCGCATGCGGCGTACCGCATGGTCCACAAGCAGGCGGGCCGCCAATTCCAACCGGTTGTTGCGCAAAACGGCCGCTTGTTCAAACGCGTTATCCGCCCGGGCCTGCACCCTAAAACTCCAGGGCAAGATATCTTGGGAAGAAAAATGCATAAACGGGGCTACCGCATCTATAGCGGCATAGGTACGGGCTAGCTCTTTTTGTGCTTTTATCCCATTTTTAGCCATATTTTCCCCTTGACGCATTAACACTTTGTGCATTTGGGCCCACTCCTGCGCATACAAAAAAGAACAACAACTAAAATAAAATACCAATGCCAGCCAACATCCTTTTTTAATACCGCACGGAGTTATTTTATAATGGCTCATATTATTATGATAGATAATCTGTATAAATACAGCCAGGGCCATTGGGCCCATCTACCGCTGGGTCTTATGGTACTGCCCTAAAACACTGTTTGAAAAGACGCGGCGCTGTGACAAAAATCCCGTTAAATAATCCAAAATTGGGCTAGTTTATTATAAATAACAAAACCCCTCCTTACGGGAGGGGTTTTAGTGCAAAAGAGAGTTACTATTTGGTGGTTACAAACACGCCGGGGCCCATGGTGGAGCTTAAAGAAACGCTCTTTACATAAACGCCCTTAGAGGTGTTCGGTTTTACACGAAGGATCGTGTCCATCACAGCTTTTGCATTTTCAGCCAATTTGGCGGCGTCAAAAGAAGCCTTGCCAATAATGGTGTGTACGATACCGTAAGCGTCGGCTTTAAAGTCTACGCGGCCGGCCTTTAAGTCTTTAATTGTGTTGGCTACGTCAAACGTAACGGTACCCGTTTTGGGGGTAGGCATTAGCCCGCGGGGGCCCAACACTTTGGCGGCTTTGGCCAAGTCTTTCATGGTATCCGGGGTGGCAACTAAAACGTCAAAGTCAATTTTGCCTTTCATTACTTCTTCCACAATGTCTTCCGCGCCTACGCGGTCGGCACCGGCCTTTTGGGCTTCTTGGGCGTGTTCGCCCTTGGCAATAACGGCAATGCGTTTGGTTTTGCCCGTACCATGCGGCAATACTACGGCAGCACGAACCATTTGGTCCGCTTTTTTCGTATCAATACCTAAGCTGACGTGCAATTCAACGGTTTCGTCAAATTTGGCTTTGGCATTGTCTTTTACGATTTGAGCGGCTTCCGCCAAGGTATATACTTTGGCTTTATCATATGCTTTTCTAGCTGCTTCAATTCTTTTTCCCATTTAAAATCTCCTTTAGGTACAAGCGGACCGGGACGGCCCTCCCTTTTACCTTCAAAATTTATTTTACTACGTCAACACCCATACTGCGGCAGGTGCCTTTTACCATTTCCGCGGCTTGTTTGATGTCTTTGGTGTTTAAGTCAGGCAATTTCTGCGCGGCGATTTTTTCGCACTGCGCTTGGGTAATCTTGCCTACTTTGTCTTTGTGGGGCTGGCCGGAACCTTTGGCCACGCCGAGTTCTTTTACAATAAGTACAGCCATGGGCGGCATTTTGGTGATGAAAGTAAAAGAGCGGTCTTCATACACAGTGATAACGACCGGAATCTTTACCCCTTTTTCCAATTTAGCCGTTTTGGCGTTGAACTGTTTGCAGAACTCCATAATGTTCACGCCATGCTGACCCAAAGCAGGCCCCACAGGCGGGGCCGGGTTGGCAGCACCGGCAGGAATCTGCAATTTAATGTATCCTTTAATTTTTTTCTCTTTTGCCATTTTTTTGTTACTCCATATTTTTACTGCTTACTGCGGTAAAACTAGTTTTTCTCCACCTGCAGGAAATCTACTTCCACAGGGGTGGCGCGGTCAAACACGGTTACCATCACTTTCAGTTTGTTTCTTTGCTCGTTTACTTCTTCCACCACGCCAATAAAGTGCTTGAACGGGCCTTCGGTAATGCGTACGCTTTCGCCGCGTTCAAATTCTACCATGTGTTTCGGTTTGCCGCTGGTATTATCGGTCAGTTCCACAATACCGGCAATTTCTTCTTCCGGCAACGGAACCGGGTTGGGATCGCCCAAAAAGCCGGTAACGCCGCTGATATTGCGGATAAACCAGTATGCTTCGCTGGTTAACAACATCTGCACCAACACATAACCGGGGAAGAATTTGCGTTTGCGTAAGATTTTCTTGTTTTGTTTTACTTCTACTACTTCTTCGGTAGGAACCAAAACGTTAAAGATGCGGTCCCCAAAGTTTTGGGAATCCACATTTAAGAGAATTTTTTCTCTTACTTTGTCTTCATGACCGGTTTGGGTATGCACGACGTACCAGCATTTTTCTTCAGACATTAGCGTCCTCCAACGATGAGCCCCAGCACTTTGGTAAGGCCAAAGTCTATAATGCTGACGTACGCGGCTAAAATAGCCACCACTATGGCTACCAAAATGGTGGACTGCACTACTTCTTTGCGCGTCAGCCAGGTGGATTTTTTAAGCTCGGCTACCGATTGCTTCAGAAAACTGATTGCTTTGTTCATAAAGTTATCCGTTGTTCTTAAATAAAACTGGCAGGAGCGGAAGGACTCGAACCTTCAGTCCCGGTTTTGGAGACCGGTGGTTTACCAGTTAACCGACGCTCCCACTAAAATTAAGCCTTGCTTTCTTTGTGCTTGGTGCTCTTGCCGCACTTTTTGCAGAACTTGTTCAGTTCCAGCTTATATTCTTTCTTTTTGCCGCGGACCTGATAGTAATTCTTGTTTTTGCATTCCGTGCAGGCCAGCGCAATGGTGATTCTTTCAGTTGCCATCTTAATTTTCCTTAGATAGTCTGGGGGCTTTGCCCCCGCATGAAGTTCACTTTTAAGGATATCTGCAGGGACATTGTGTTACCAATGTCCCTGCAACAGTGAACTAAACAATTTTACTACTCAATAATCTTGGTGACGACGCCGGCGCCTACGGTGTGGCCGCCTTCGCGGATGGCGAAGCGCAAGCCTTCTTCCATGGCTACGGGAGTGATAAGTTTCACTTCAATTTCGGCGTTGTCGCCGGGCATGATCATGTCTTGTTTGAAAGTAAGTTCACCGGTTACGTCCGTGGTTCTCAAGTAGAACTGCGGTTTATAACCAGGGGTCAGCGGGGTGTGGCGGCCGCCTTCTTCTTTCTTCAAGATGTAAACTTGCCCGATGAAATGTTTGTGCGGGGTTACAGATTTGGGAGCAGCCAATACCTGGCCTCTTTCAACCTGGGTTTTTTCAATACCGCGCAACAAGATACCTACGTTATCGCCGGCGATACCTTCGTCCAGCAATTTGCGGAACATTTCAATACCGGTGGCTACGGTGTTCATGGTGTCGCGGAAACCGATGATTTCCAACGGATCACCCACGTGCACCTTGCCGCGTTCAATTCTGCCGGTGGCTACGGTACCGCGGCCGGTGATGGAGAATACGTCTTCCACAGCCATCAAGAACGGTTTATCGGTATCGCGTTTCGGTTCAGGAATCCAGGTATCCAAAGCTTCCATCAATTTGTGGATAGAGGGCTCACCCAATTCGCTTTGATCTTCTTCGATAGCTTTCAAAGCGCTGCCGCGTACGATCGGGGTGTTGTCGCGGTCAAATTCATATTTGCCCAGCAAATCGCGGATTTCTTCTTCCACCAAATCCAACAAATCTTTATCGTCTACGAGGTCCACTTTGTTGAGGAATACCACTAACCGCGGTACGTTTACCTGTTTGGCCAAGAGCACGTGTTCGCGGGTCTGAGGCATCGGGCCGTCAACAGCGGAAACCACCAAGATAGCACCGTCCATCTGGGCGGCACCGGTGATCATGTTTTTAATGTAATCGGCGTGGCCGGGGCAGTCGATATGAGCGTAGTGTCTGTTATCGGTTTCGTATTCCACGTGGGAAACGGCGACGGTTACGATCTTGGAAGCGTCGCGGACTACGCCGCCTTTGGCGATATCGCTATAAGCCATGGCTTTGGCTTTGCCTTCTTTGGCCAACACTTTGGTGATAGCGGTGGTTAACGTGGTCTTACCGTGGTCTACGTGGCCAATGGTACCGACGTTAACGTGCGGTTTGCTTCTGGAAAATTTTTCCTTTGCCATTTGTCTAGTTCTCCTGTTTCTAATGTTTACTTCTTATTGTTTAGTTGTTCCAAAACCAAAGCTGGGAGTGGGAATCGAACCCACGACCTTTTCCTTACCATGGAAATGCTCTACCGACTGAGCTACCCCAGCATAGTAATACTGCCGGGTCCTAACTAATGATTTCAAAACAAGCTGGGAGTGGGAATCGAACCCACGACCTTTTCCTTACCATGGAAATGCTCTACCGACTGAGCTACCCCAGCAAATTCCCTTTACTTGGGATTAAAAAGCGGGCGATGGGAATCGAACCCACGTATCAAGCTTGGAAGGCTAGTGTTCTACCATTGAACTACGCCCGCAATAAGACAGCACTTTATTATACCAAAAAAAAACTCCCAAAGGAAGATTTCCCTGGTTCTGAAACCGCTGCCTGTGCGGGACGGATCCGTTCCATCCGCTTTTATTACTGCTTTTATTGTACCAAATAATGAAGCCTGCCGCATGCCCTGGTTAAGAAAAAGGCTCGCTGCCGCGCTTTTATACGCAAAAAAGCGGACGCGCCCATAACGCGTCCGCTAATAAAATAAAAATAGGGAGGCCGTTTCCCCTACAAGAGGCTCACCCAAAAACGGGTCTGGTTTGGCACTCCCATACTGCTATTATAAAAACCTTATTCAAAATTTCAAGACCCAATTTTACCGGTCGCATTAACCTTGTGATAAAATTATTTGCAGACGGTATTTTTTTTGATATAATAGTTATGTTCAAAATTTTTGATGTATACGGTGCGGTGGCCAAGTGGTAAGGCGTGAGTCTGCAAAACTCATATTCGCGGGTTCGATTCCCGCCCGCACCTTTTTTATTTTCCCTTTTTACTTATAAAAAGCCCGCTTGAAAGAGCGGGCTTTTGTAGTTTTTTGTCCAGTTTGATTTGTACGGCTAGATAGATTATTTTGGTAAAGTTGGCTTTGTGTGGGCGTTTTCGGGTCGGAAAAATTAAGTGTTCCAAAAAAATCAAACTGGAAAACTGGACTTTTTCTGGACTGTACGGATAGATTGAGATTTGTATATTATCAGTGAGATACGCACCAAATTTGAACTATACGGATAATTTGATTATTTTGGAACAGTCCAGTTCCGCAAACTTTTAAAAATTTTAAAACAAAATCGGAAGTTTTTTCTTAAGGTTGGAATATTATAAAATTTTCTTTAAATAAATCATATCTACCAACTGCTTTTCATTTTCAAAAATTGGGTGCGGGTAGTTATCAATAAAAAAGTTTTTTAGTCTGTGAGTTTCTTGAAAACCTTGTTTTTTATAGAATTTCAAGGTATTGTTATTTTCTCCGGTTCCAAGGATTAAATATTTAAAATTTGTTTTATATTTATTACAGACAAAATTAATCAATGCTGAGGCATAGCCTTTATTTTGATACTGCGTATAAGTTGCAAGATTTTTTATTTCAACGGTTTCCTTATCAATCTCCATAACAGCACAGATTGATGTCAAGATATCATTATCGTACAAAGCAAAAAGTTTTGACGATTCCAGATATTTGTTAATCATTGCTTTATCTTCATCGCCGATTAATAGAATATCCATATAATCCTTTTTATTCGTAGTTATTTCTTTAATTTGCATAAGTTAAATATATCATAATTGATACAAAACCGAAACAAAGGTCGGAAATAGGGGGATAATGCTTTGTTCTCAGAGTTAATGTGTATGTACCCAATGAAATAGAATATTATAAGAAATCCGTATTAAAAACAGGGTTTTATTAAGAATGTATTAATGAAAACATTGCTCATTTGTTTAACATTTTAAATTTATTTTGCCCGAAATAATCAAACTATCTGTAAAATATAATCAAACCATGTGTTCTTTTATAGCTTTTTTGTTCCCTCTTTTGCAGACAAAAAGCGTTGCAAAAAGAGAACCCCACAAAGCGAGTGTAAAAACAGTAGTCCTAAAACGAAAACTTCCACTATCTTCCGCCTACAATAAAAAAGCCGGGTTTATAGTAAACCCGGCTTTAGACTGTTTTTCCAAGAGGTTAATCCTCTTCTGGCGGTACTTCTGACAAAATCACATCCTTATTTTTGTCTTCTGGTATCGGAATGCCAAAAAGCTTCAGGTTCAGCCAATCACCAAATTCGTCCAACAGAATATAGGTTACAGGCGTCATCAGCAGGGTAACCAATAAGGACAGCGCCTGCCCGCCCACAATAACGATGGCCAAACTGCGGCGTTCCTCCGCGCCTGCCCCGTTGGAAATAATCATCGGGGCCACACCCATAATCAGGGTGAGCGTGGTCATCAAAATAGGGCGCAAGCGGACGCGGTTGGCCTGCAAAATGGCTTCCGTACGGCCATAGCCGCGGGCACGCAGCTGGTTGGTATAGTCCGTTTGCAAAATAGCGTTTTTGCTGACTACGCCCACCAACATGAATATACCCAGCAAACTATATATATTCATGGTTTGCCCAGTAAGCAACAGCGAAAGTACGGCAAAAGGAACCGTCAGCGGCAAAGACACAATAATGGCCACCGGGTGGGTATAGCTTTCAAACTGGGCGGCCAAAATCATGTATTTAAACAAGAAGGCCAAGAAGAAAGCCATTAAGAAGGACATGAACATCTTGCCCATTTCTTGAGAAGCCCCCGTTACACCTCCGGTATATTCCACCCCGGCGTGCAGATCCTTGAAAGCCTTCTCTATAATAGCCAAAGCGCTGCGCTGGTCAATCCCGTTCAGGTTGGCCTGTACGGTTACCTGGCGCTGGCGGTTAAAGCGGTCAATCTGGCTGGGGCCGGTGCCTTCCTCAATAGTGGCTACCGAGTCCAAACGCACGATATCGTCATCGCCGTTATCAGCCGGAATCATCAAAGCGGCAATAGCTTCTTTGGTGTCGCGGTATTCCTCGCCCACGCGCACGCGGACTTCGTACAAATCATCCCCTTCTTTATATTTGGTGATGTCGTCCTCGCCGCCCACCATGGTGCGCAGCGCCGAAGCGATATCAGACACTTTAACACCCATATTATAGGCTTTGTCACGGTTGATGACTACGCGGTATTCCGGTTTGGACAAGTCCAAAGACAAGTCCAAATCAATAAACCGGGGATCTTTGGAAAGCTGGGCAATCATGGTGTTACCATAATTGGCAAGCTGGTCCAAATCCGGGCCGGAAAGCACGTACTGGATTTCATAAGAACCCGCGGAAGGACCGTCACTCACAATATAAGAAGTGGTTTGCAGGCCTTTGTATTTTTTCATCATTTGGCGGGTTACTTCCAAATAATCGTTGGTGGTTAACCCTTCGC
Source organism: Candidatus Avelusimicrobium aviculae (assembly GCF_949292495.1). Lineage (NCBI taxonomy): Bacteria > Pseudomonadati > Elusimicrobiota > Elusimicrobia > Elusimicrobiales > Elusimicrobiaceae > Candidatus Avelusimicrobium > Candidatus Avelusimicrobium aviculae. Next base: position 120,993 of record NZ_CASEZB010000006.1, on the reverse strand, counting down.
GTTTTTCACGGTCTTCCAATTCATAGCGGACATAGCCTTTGTTGGCGGGGTTAGAGTCGGCAAAGCTGTTGCTGCCCACCCCGGCCACTACCAACGTGTCTTTTACATGCGGCAAGCGTAAAATATCTTTTTCAATTTGGCGCAAAATATCCAAGGTATCGCTGTAGCTGGTACCCACAGGGGCTTCCACGGTTACTTGCACCTTACCGCTGTCGTCCACCGGGATAAATTCCCCCCCTACTTTAGCCAGCATGGGGAAAAGCATGGCTATACAGAACACCGCCACTGCCACCATGATTTTACGGTGGTGGATAGACCAGTCTAACAGCGGGATGTACCAATCCACCAATTTTTTATTTACGCCGTCTACCACATGGTCCAGTTTGGTTTTGCCCTGCCCCTGTTTTAACATTTTGGCGCAAAGCATAGGCGTCAACGTAAGCGCCACCACCCCGGACAAGGCGATAGCGAACACCACCGTCATACCGTAGCTGTTTACCACGCGGCCGATAATACCGCTCATATACGCCAACGGCAAGAAGATAACCAAAATGGAAAGCGTGGTGGCCACAACCGTAGAAGTAATTTCACGCGAACCGTCCAACGCGGCGCGCATAGGGGTTTTGCCGTATTTTTCCATATGGCGGAAAATGTTTTCCAACATCACGATGGCGTCGTCAATCACGATACCTACGGCTACGGTTAAACCCAACAGCGTCATGGTATCAATGGTAAAACCGCTCATTTTCATAAAAATGAACGAACCGATGATGGAAATAGGCATAGCCAAGAATGAAATAAACGTGGAGCGCAAAGACCCCATGAAAATAAGCACCATGACCCCCGCCAAGAAACCGCCCAGCACCAAGTGTTCCAGCACCGTGTGCACGGAAGCTTTAATGTTGCCGGATTGGTCCATCATAAGTGAAATGCTGATGTCTTTGGGCAGCGTGGGCTTAATTAAATCCAGCTTGTCTTTTACCCCTTGCACCACCGCCAGCGTGTTGGTACCGGACTGTTTGGTCACTTCCAACGTAACAGAACGGCGCTTATTCAGCCAAGTGGATTCGCGTTCGTATTCGCCGGAATCTTCCGCGTAGCCGATATCGGAAATTTTGATGGACGCGCCTTTGCGTTTGGCAATAAACACGTCATTAAAAGCCTCTACCGTGGGGATACGGCCCAAAATACGCAAGTTGTATTCCTGGTGCTGCTGTTCCACGCGCCCGCCGGGAATTTCCACATTCTGCTCGGACAGGGCTCGGGATACGTCGCTGATAGGCAAGTTCAAAGCAAACAGTTTAAACGGATTGACGATGACGTGAATTTCGCGTTCGCGTCCGCCCACGATGTTTACAGAACCCACACCGCGGATGTTCTCAATGTTTTCTTTTACTTTCTTTTTGGCTACTTCGGTTAAGTCCACAATATCGCGGTCGCCGGACACCACTACGTTTAATACGGCAATAGCGTCCATATCCAGTTTCTGCACGATAGGGGCTTCCGTTCCTTCCGGGAGATCGTTTTTAATCAGCTCCACTTTATCGCGCACTTCTTGGGCGGCCACGTCGCGGTCTTTGTCCATGTCAAACTTAATGCTGACCAAAGACGCCCCTTCCATGCTTTGGGATTTAATTTCATCAATCCCTTCCACCTGGTTGACGGATTCTTCAATTACTTTGGTAATAGAGGTTTCTACCTCTTCCGGATTGGCGCCGGCCAAGGTGGTCTGCACCAATACATAGGGCACGTCAATATTGGGGAACATCCCCACGCCCATGCCGGAATAAGACATTAGCCCCAATACCACCACGGCCACACACATCATAATAGTGGCTACCGGGCGGTGAATAAAGATAGACGTTAACCCGCCTTTTTTAGCCGGGCCGGCAGGCTGTTGCTGCGCTGCGTTTTGTTTTTCTTCTTCCATATAACCCCGCTTTATTTACCCATATCAATCTTGCTTCCATCCTGCAGACCGTAGGCAAATTCTAAAATAACGTCCCCTTCCTTCAGGCCTTCGGTAATTTCCAAATAATTGGTATTTTCAAAACCCACTGTTACCGCTTTCTTCTGGGCGGTCTTCCCGTCAGAAGCGGGAACAAATACATAGCTTTCGCCGTTTTCGGTATACAGGCTCTTCTTGGCAATGGAAACGGCGTTTTTCTTTTCCGCCAGTGTAATATCCACTTTGGCAAACATACCGGATTTTAAGATGTCTCTGGGGTTATCGGCCCAGAATTCCACCGCTACCGCGCGGCTGTTGGCGTCCACCACCGGGCTGATGATTTGCAGGCGGGCTTCAAATTCTTTGCCGGGCAAAGCGTCAATACGCAGGGTGGCCGGCTGGCCTTTATAAATTTCCCCGATGTAGCGTTCCGGTATGTCCACCGCTACGCGCACGCGTTCTTGGTTAACCACCAAAGCCACCGGGGTGGAAATGGTTACGTTTGCGCCCGGGTCCAAATACACCCGGCCGATGACCCCCGTTAAGGTAGACGGAACGACCACCGGTTCATACACGGCGCCCACTTCATCGCGCTCAATCAAAGAGACGGTTTGGTTTTTCTTTACAGAATCCCCTTCGCGCAGCAAGTTTTGCAACAACTTCCCTTCCACACGGGGGTACAAGGTGGCTTCTTCCCACGCCTTAATACTGCCGGACATTAAAAGCTGGTGTTTTAAATCCCGCTTTTGCACCGTTTCCGGGCGCACGGCAAAAACGTCCAAGGCCACCGCATCCATCGGGGAACCCGCCTTAGGTTTTAAAAACACAAACGCCGCCATGGCTATCATCAATAAGACAATAACTATTTGAATTTTTTTACTTGTTTTCTTTTTCATACAGTTCAACCTCTACCCCTACGGCAAATTTCAAATCAGAAAGCGCGATCGCGCCGTCATACACGGCTTGCACGTATTGCAAGTCGGAATCGTTCACGTTGGCAATAGCGTCGTTTAACTCCAGCTGGCTGGTTAAACCCGCACGGTAACGTTTCATTTGCGCTTCCAAGTTTTCACGCGCCTGCTCCACCACCCCTTTGGTGGCTTCTATGCGGTTGCGGGCTTCGTCCAAATTCAGCCACGCTTCTTTTACTTGAATACGCACATTTTTGAGTTTATTTTGATAAGCGGCTACGGCCTGCTCGTACGCCAATTCTTTCTGTGCCACTTGTGAGCTGACCTTAAACCCTTCAAAAAGCGGAATGCTCAGCGTTACGCCGGCGGTGGAAGACCAATAGCGGTCTTGCTTTTCATTGGGAAAACCCTGTTCCGTCAATCCGTTATATGTATAATCCGCATTTAAAGCCAATACCGGCATATGTCCGGCTTTGGCGATATTTATGTTGTAATGCGCCGCGTCCACCGCCAATCTAGACAGAATCAGCTCCGGGCGGTATTCCATGGCTTTTTGATACAACACATCCAAAGAAGGAACTTGTGGAAGCGTTAAATCCTTGCGGGACCAGGTAAGATAAATTTTGTCTTCCGGGTCTCTGTTTAAAATTTGACGCAAATACAAGTTGCCCAATTCAAAGTTTTTCTTGGCTTGAATAACGGTAGGTTCAATATTTTCCACCTTTACTTTTTGGGTGAGCACGTCCAAACTGCTGGCTAAACCCTGTTTATATTTGGCTTGGGTTTCCGCCAAATGCTGTTTGGCGATTTTTAAATATTCTTCCTGCACGCGGATATAGGCGGAAGCGTAAATAATGTCATAGCAGAATTTAACTACCTGCTGGGTCACCAAATCGCGCACGTGCTTTAAATTATACACCCCCTCCTGCGCTCCTACTTTGGCTAAATTTACTCCCCCGCGGATTTGTCCGCCGCTCCATAACACCTGGCTTAAATTCAGCCCCGCCGCATAAGTATTGTTTTTGCCCACTTCCATCATGGCCCCGCCGCCAATGGCAAACTGCGCTTTTTTAATGGCGCGGGAATAAGAAGCGTCTAAAGATAATTTAGGATAATAGCCTGAGCGGGCCTCCGACAATTGTTCTTCATAAATGGCTTTCAGCTTTTCGGCGTCAATTACCTGATAACTGTCCGACAAAGCCATTTTAATGGCATCGGAAATGGTAATCTTCTCCCCGCCCACGTCTTGTTCCGCAAATAAGTTAGACGCTGGTGTGGGGGCCATCGCGCCAAAACACATTGGCGCATAACCGGCGGCCAGTACAGCCGCGGCAACCCATTTTTTCACATTATTTTTTCTTATCTTCATAATATCTTTTAACACCTAATAAAATGATCCGCACGGTGCGGGAAATGACTTCTTCGTCATATGTGGCGGGAACAGCGCCCCCGTGAACATAAGTATTCACATAGGCATTGAGCATTACCTTAAAAAACAAGGCGGAAATTAACCGGCTGATATCCTGCGCCGCTCCGGCGGGCAAATGATGCACCCCTTCCTTTTGGGCTAAGTATTTCCCTAATACAACTTCAGGCAAAGGTCTTCTTTGCTCCGCCGGGAATTTGCGGTTAAGAGTATAAGCAATCATTTGCATGACAAATTTAGAGTTTACCGGGCTTTTTCGGAAAAATTCCATGTGCGCCTGCAATAATAAATTTAACACTTCCTCTAAATTATGCCCCTTGGAGTAGGCGTCTTCCATCATGGCAAAAAAACGCTCCTCGTGCTCGTCTACGATGCTGCGGCAAAGGTCCTCTTTGTTTTTAAAATAATAATACAATACCGGCTTGGTTACTTTTACCTTTTCGGCAATTTCACGCATGGATACTTGGTCAATCCCTTTTTCCGCCATTAGAAAAAAAGCCGCTTTTTTAATGGCGTGGCGCATGCGCCGCTCCCGGTCTTGTTTGTCTGTTTTTGGATGTTCGTTTTGTTTCATAATAAAACCGCCGGTTTGTGGTCTACCTACCGGTAAGTATATTATACCATAAACAATTTTTCTTTTGTTTGGTATTTTATGCAAAAAATATCCCGCCGTTTCCGCGGCGGGATAACATGGGAGACAAAACCCATTAAAACAGCAAAACCAAACCCCAAATGAAAAATATCCCGGCCAGCGCCGCACCCACAACGGAAGGTACCGCGCAAAAGAACACGGCTCCGCATGCCCGCCAGCCACCTACTTGCCACATACGGCTGATGTTGCGAAGCAAATACCCTAACTGCAGCCCTAAAACGGCCAGCACCATCAGCGGCACAATAAAGGACACCGCCGGTGCCGCCAAAGCGATTACGCTGGCGGCGATCAACAGCCCTTTAATAAAGCCGGCCGTTCCTATTAAAATGAACAGTTCCGCAGGGGAAGCCTTCTTTCCGGAAAAATCCAAAAACAAGGCCGCGCAGGAAGACATGACCACACCCAACAAAATTTCCGTTACAAACCAAACAGCGGTTTTAAACAGGAAAGAAAACAGGCCAATGCCGTCCCCCGCGTTAAAAATACATACAGTAGACAGTGCGGCCGCCAAGTACCCCAGCAAAGCCGCCCCATACGCGCGGGAAGCAAACAAACGTTCCAATCCTTCCCGCGGGTCTTTCATATATAGAAAGTAGGCTTGTAACAAATGGTGCATAAGGCCTCTAGTTCATCCACAAATAAGATACGCTGGGGGTGGTAAGGCTTTCCAGCTGTTTAGCCAGGGCGCGGCTGTCCATACCGCTGCCCAAAGAGAAGAAGAACTCTCTTAATCCCTCTCCGCGCTGGGTGAGGATTTTAGGGTCTTCCAACCCCGCCAATTCCCCGGCCAGCAGGCGGGCTTCCTCTTCCCCGCCCAATTTATCAATAAAGCCCAGTTTATAAGCCCGTTCGCCGGTAAATACGCGGCCGTCGGTATATTCGGTTAAATCCTCTGGCTTCACATTGGGACGCCCGGCTTTGACGGCGGCAAAAAATTGGCCGTACGTCTCGCTTACCATATCCTGAAGCAACGCTTTTTCAGCTTCAGTCATCGGGCGGGCATAAGAACCCATATCTTTATATTTTCCGGAAGTAATAGGCGTTATTTTAATGCCCAGCTTATCAAACAAGCCTTCCAAATTGCTGGTTTGCATAATAACCCCCACGGAACCGGTAATCGTACCGGGCTCGGCCACAATTTTATCCGCGGCCATAGCCACATAGAATCCGCCGCTGGCTGCCACATCGCGAAACAGCGCCACAATTTTTTTACCCTGTTGCTTGGCTTTTTGCAATTCCCCGTAAATATTTTGAACGGAAGCGACCGTCCCCCCGGGGGAATTGATATCCAACACGATGGCTTTTACGTTTTTATCCGCCGCCGCGGAACGAATGCTTTTGGCAATAGCGGAAGCCCCTTGGTTGCGGGAAAAAGGGCTGGAGTCATTGCTTTCCGCGATAACCCCGCGGATTTTTATCCAAGCAATGCCCGGTTGGGCTTTTTTGTTTAAATTTCCCACCAAAGCCGTTTTTTCAGCCGTGTCTTTCACTTCCGGGCAGGAAACGCCGGGCTTTAACACCAGCATAACCCCGCAAACGGAAGAAACCACAAACGCCAACAGTAAAAGCGTGCTCCAAAAACTGCGCCCGGAGAACGAAACCCCTTTATGAGGCTGGGAGGACGGCTTTTGCTGCGGGGTATTCTCTTTTTCTTGCAAACGGGACGGATGCGCCGCATCCTGCGGAATAGGCAAAGGCTGCGGCTTTAACGGGGCGGGAAGCCCTAAAGTAGACGCTGTCTGTTCATTTTCCAGCAAGCGCTTTTCCCAGGTTTTTTCTAATTTATCTTGGTTGGGAGACGTGGGAAAAGCGTCTTTCCAATCTTCGGTATTCATGGTCATAAAAATCCTCTCCGGTAAAATCTTAATTCATTATACAATTTAAATTGCTAGAATATTTTTATCCAAATTTTAAAAACCCGCGCTGTCGCACGGAGGAGGGTTTATGTTTACCGGGGTTTATACCGCGCTCATTACGCCGTTTGACGCAAACGGCAATATTGATTACCCCGCCTTAGGGGCTTTGCTGGAAACGCAAATAAAAGCCGGAGTGGACGGACTGGTTCTGCTGGGAACCACCGCGGAAGCGGCCACCATGACCGCAAAAGAAAAACAAGATTTATTGGATTTTGCCGTAAATAAAATTAACGGACGGGTAAAAATCATCATTGGCACCGGCACAAACAACACGGTAACCACGCTGGAAAACACCCGCATGGCGTTGGGTTACAAGCCGGACGGCGTTTTGGTAGTAACCCCTTACTACAATAAACCCAATCCGGCCGGGCTCATCGCCCATTATCAGGCGGTTGCCCAGCTGGGTATGCCCATTGTGCTGTATCACATTCCGGGCAGAACCGGCTTAAAAGTGCCTGCCGCGGTGATGAACCAATTGCTGGAGCAGGTGCCCCAAATCCGCGCGGTGAAAGAATCAGATTACGATATGGCCGCGGTAACGGATTTTGCCGTCAAACACGCGGATACAGTAAACTATCTGTGCGGAAATGACGATATGTTCCTGTCTTTCCTTTCTATTGGGGCCAGCGGCATCATCAGTGCGGCGGCAAACATCTTTGCCCCGGCGTTCGTAGCCGTATACAAAGCTTTCCAGAAGGGTGACACGCAAAAAGCGTGGGAAATTTACAAACCGCTTTATCCGCTTATTAAAGCGTGTTATCTTGAAACCAACCCCACTTGCGTAAAATACATCCTGGCGCGTTTGAACGTGTGCGGGGAAACGGTGCGCCTGCCTTTGGGCCCGATAGCAAAAGAAACCAAAAGCAAAATAGACGCTTTGCTTGAAAAAGCAGACGCCAATCTTTTTATTTAAGAGGACTCTTCATGAAAACCGTAGGTATTATTGGCATTAACGGCATGGTAGGGCAAAAACTGCTGGCCGAATTTCAAAAAATCAAAACCCCGTTTGAAACCAAAACTTTTGGCAGAAAAGACGACATTACTCCCCTGGATATAGCCGTATTGTGTACGGATAACCCGGACTCACGCATATTGGCGCAACAATTAAAAGACAAAGTGCGTTTTATAGTGGATATGTCTTCCGAATTTCGCTTGGAGAAAGACGTTCCCCTGGTAATACCGGAAATCAATCCCCAAACCATTACCGCAGACACGCGCCTCATCGCCAGCCCCAACTGCACCACCACCGGCTTAGTAATGACGCTGGCCGCCCTGCGCGGGCATTATACGCCTTCGGAAATTTTCTTTTGTTCTTACCAAGCCATCAGCGGCGGCGGGAAAAAACTGCTGGAAGACTTTCACACCCCCGGCTCTTTATACGCCAACAACTGCGTGCCGCAAATAGGCTCCATACAGCCTAACGGTTATACCAGCGAGGAACTAAAAGGCATTTTTGAAACCCGCAAAATTTTAGACCTGCCGCATGTAAAAGTCTATCCGCATACAGTGCGCGTAGCGGTGGAAAATTCCCACTCCTTAGGCGTAACCGTCAAGCTGGACAAACCAGCCGATTTGGACGAAATTAAAAAACTTATGAACGCCTTCCCCAATTTAAAATATACGGACGACATCATCACCCCCAAACAAGCCAGCGGCCAGGAAACCACCTATGCCTGCCGCCTGCGCCGGGATTTATATGAACCCAATATCATCCACTACTTTATCACCTTTGACAACCTGTTAAAAGGAGCCGCCATGAACGCACGGCAAATTGTGGAACTGCTCTTGGAGAAATTTTAATGAAATCCATTTTAATAAACGGCGGCAAGGGAAAAATGGGGCAAGCCATGGCCCGCATTATAGAAAGTACGCCTTCCTTGGGCCTTAGCGTGGCCGCTTTGCACGAAGCGGGGGACGCGCTGCCCGCACGGTTTGACTGCGTGATTGATTTTTCCTCCCCGCAAGGAGCGCAGGAAGCTTTCTACCTGGCGCGAGAGAAGAAAAAACCCTTTTTAACCGGCACCACCAACTTGCCGGAAACTTTCCTTTTCCAAATGCAGGAAGAAGATAAAATCCCCGTGTTCTACGCGCCGAACGTAAGCCTGAGCGTGTATTTCTTTACCGAACTGGCCAAAACCGCCGCGCGCATGTTCCCGGGTTATGAAATTGCCATGCACGAAATACACCACGTGCATAAGAAGGACGCCCCCAGCGGCACCGCTAAAAAACTGGCGGACGCCCTTCACCAGCCTTGGGAAAAGGTAACCTATGAACGCATAGGGGAAACCGTAGGTACGCACCGCGTTACTTTTGGCTGTGCGTTGGACGCAATCACCCTGGAGCACAAAGCCTTAAACCGGGATTTGTTTGCCGATTCCGCCCTGCATATCGCCCTGTGGCTTATGCAGAGAGAAGCGGGCTTCTACACCATGTCTGATTACGCTAAATTTAAACTTAAGGAAAAGCAAAAATGAAAATTCACTTCGTAGGAATTGGCGGCGTGGGTATGAGCGCCTTGGCGCAGCTGCACGCGATGGGAAAAGACACCGTAACCGGTTCTGACCGCCTAATCAGCAAGGGATATACGGATTTGGCCCTTTGGGATTATTTAAAAAAATTAAACATAGCCCTATTCCCTCAAGACGGAAGCGGCATTGACGAAACAACCGAACTGGTGGTTCTTTCTTCCGCCATAGAAGAAGACAACCCGGAAATTAAAAAAGCCAAAAAGCTGGGTATTAAAATTATCCACCGTTCAGACCTTCTTGCCAAACACGTGGGAGAGCACCGCACCATTGCCGTATCCGGCACCAGCGGCAAAAGCACCACCACCGCCATGGTATACGATATTTTGGCTTTTGCGGGGTTAAGCCCGTCTGTCATCACGGGGGCTGCCATTCTTTCCTTACAAAAAGACCAAGGCGTTTTTGGCAATGTATACAAAGGAGACAGCGACATCCTGGTTATTGAGGCAGACGAGAGCGACGGCTCTATCGTGCAATACCGCCCGCATTTGGGCATTTGCTTAAATTTGCAAAAAGACCACAAAGAAATTGACGTCTTGCAAGGCTACTTTAAACAATTTATCAGCCACTGCAAAAAAGCCATTATCAATGCCGAAGAGCCCAACCTGACGGCAATTGCCGGAGACGCCAAAACCTTTGGCCTTACCCGCGGGGACATACATCCCTCCGCCATTAAAGCAGACGGCTTTGGTTCCGACTTTACGATTAACGGGCAGGAATTCCGCCTGCATATTCCGGGGCTGCATAACGTGGCCAACGCCACCGCGGCGGTAGCCGCCGCCTTGGAAATGGGCGTTGATTTGGAAACCTGCGCCAAAGCTTTAAATAAATTTACGGGCATCGCGCGGCGCTTTGCCAGCGTGGGAACGTACAATAAAATAGAAGTAATTGATGATTTTGCCCACAACCCGCACAAATTGGGAGCCACGATAGACGCCGCCCACCTGCGCGGAAAACGGGTTTTGGCTTTTTACCAACCCCATGCTTTTGCTTCCGTTAAATTACTGGCGCCAGAGTTTGTGGAAAGTTTTGCCAAACACATCGGCACGGACGACCACCTGTGGCTGACGGAAGTATACTACCCCGGCGGCACAATCCCCCCGGGCGTAAGCTGCCAAACCATTTACGAAGGACTGCGCGCACGGGGCGTAAAAGTAACATATGATTCCTGCCGTGAACGCCTGCTGGCCGATATTGCCGCCAGCGCCCAACCGGGGGATGTGATTCTTGTGTTGGGCGCGCGGGACCCCACCCTGACGGACTTTGCCCGCAAAATTGTGGACGCTTTGCGTGAACACAAAAAGCCAGGCACTTGTAAAGACTGCCTGCTGGGCAACTGTTGTATGGCTTACAGCAAATAATTTAAAACCCCCGCCGTTAAGCGGGGGTTTTTATTTGCCGTTTATTTCTTAGAAATTATTTTTTCTTGCCATCCATACGGGAAGCGAAAATGCGCGTATTAACCAGTTGTTTAAACACGCGGCCGCGCTCCTCAAAATCTTTAAACTGGTCAAAAGAGGCGCACGCCGGGGAAAGAAGCACAATATCTCCCCTGACGGCGTTTTCAAAAGCATAGTCCACCGCGCGGGGCAAGTCCCAGCAGCGCGTAATGGGGAAAAGTTTTCCCAACTCACCGTCTATTTTATCCATGGCTTCCCCAATAGATAAAATCCGTTTGCAGCGCTCCCGCAACAGCGGAATTAACGGCGCGTAAGAAGCCCCTTTGTCACGCCCGCCCAAAATAAGCCATATATTGCGGTTTTTATCAAATGATTTTAAAGCGGTAACGGTAGAATCCACATTAGTGGCTTTGGAATCGTTTACATACACCACGCCGCCGTGGTGGGCAAATTGTTCAATACGATGTTCCATGGCGTGGAAGCGCTCAAAAACCGCTTGCACGGTAGCGGGAGCCACCCCGGCCGCAAAAGCCATTAAGGCGGCGGCCATGGCGTTTTCCACATTGTGAATTCCTTTTAAATGCGGCGGGCGCAGTTGGTGTCCTTCGCTAAAGATGATTTCGTCTCCGTCAAAAAACACATCGGTTTTCAATAAATGGTTGGGATGGGTGGAAAAAGCCAGCAACTCCCCTTTTGCCTTGCCGGATATTTGCGCGCAGGCCGCGTCCGCCCCGTTTAACACCAACACATCGCCTTCCCGCTGGTTTTTAAACACTTTGGCTTTGGCTTTAATATAATTTTTCATTCCGCCGTGATGGTCCAAATGGTCCGGCGTTACATTTAGAATACAGGCGTATTTAGGGCGGAAGTATGTACTGTCTTCCAGCTGATAGCTGGACACTTCTATTATTAAAAAATCCCCCTTTTTAAGCTGTTGCACCACGCTGGAAACCGGCGTGCCGATATTGCCGGATACATAGGTTTGGCGGCCTTTTCCTTCCCGCCGGCAATGTTCGTCCAAAATTTCACCCAATAAAGCGGTGGTGGTGGTTTTGCCGTTTGTGCCGGTAACGGCAAAAACGGTAATGCCCTTAGGGGCAAAAGCCAGGGCGGTTTCCAACTCGCTAAAGACGGGAATTCCCCTTTTTTTACATTCCAGCAACACGGGGCTTGCCGGGAAAATACCGGGGCTTTTTACAATAAAATCACTTTCAAAAACCGCTTTGGTATGTCCGCCCGTTTCCACCAAAACGCCGGAGGGAAGATTAAAAGAATCGGCATGCTCTATAAATGATTCTTCGCTGATTAATACGTCAAAACCTTGTTTTTTAAGCAGCACGGCGGCGGCGCGCCCGCTGCGGCCAATGCCAATCACACACGCTTTTTTATATTTATTCTTATGAAACACGGTTTTTGCTTCCTAAATATGCCAGCACGGTTTCTTTGTCTGAAAAATGTTTTTTTTCCGCGCCAATAATTTGCTGTTCCTCATGCCCCTTGCCGGCAATAATAACCACATCGTCCTTTTGGGCGGCGTCCAACGCGCGGCAAATGGCCTGGGCGCGGTCCGGCTCCACCACAAAATTGGAATACCCTTTTGTTCCTTGTAAAATATCGGCAAAAATTTGCTGCGGATCTTCGCGCCGGGGGTTGTCATTCGTGATAAAGACCAAATCGCTTCGTTTGCAGGCGGTTGCCCCCATCAGCGGGCGTTTGGTTCGGTCCCGCTCGCCGCCGCAGCCAAACACGGTAATAATACGCCCCTTTTTAAAGTGTTCCACCGTATCAAAAGCGCGGTTAAGGGCTTCATCCGTATAAGCGAAATCCACAAACACGTAAAAATCTTGCCCGCCGCGCACCCGTTCCATACGGCCCGGCACCCCGGGCAACGCGGCTAATCCTTCTATCACGGTTTCAGGGTCCAGCCCCTGCCGCACGCATACGGCATACGCCGCTAAAGCGTTATACACATTATGCCGCCCCAATAAATGAATTTTACAAAGCCGCCCGTTAACGGTAAATGTGGTGCCGTCTAAAGATTCTTGTATGTTTTCGGCAATAAAATCGGCGGAATTTTCCAACCCGTAAGTAAGCACTTGCGCTCTGTTTTGCACCTCTTGAATTAGACGACGTCCGTACTCGTCATCCGCGTTAATAACGGCGCAGCGGCCGGATTTGGGGTTTTGCAGGCTGGTCAGGTTTTCAAATAATTTGCGTTTGGCCTGAAAATAATTTTCAAACGTAAGGTGATAATCCAAATGGTCCCGTTGTAAATTGGTAAATACGGCAGTATCAAAATCAATACGGCGCACGCGTTTTTGGTCCAGCGCGTGGGAGGAAACCTCCATTACCAAGAACTCGCTTTCTTTAAGCACCATTTTGTGCATCAGCTTAAACAAGGGAAGCGCCGCCGGCGTAGTATTGGGGGCGGTGCATTGCACTTTGCCGTTGATGCGGTAATTTACCGTACCCAGCGCGCTGACTTTTTTCCCCGCATGCGTCAGTACGCTTTCCACCAAATAAGCGATGGAAGTTTTCCCTTTTGTGCCGGTAATGCCTATTATTTTTAAACGGTCGGAAGGGCGTTGGTAAAATTCGCAGGCGGCATCCGCCATGTCCCGCTCTATATCGTCTGACTGGTAATATAATACCCCGTAATCTTTGGCGGCGGGCTGTGAAGAAACCACCATCACCGCCCCGCGGGAAACGGCGTCTTCAATAAATAAATTGCCGTCCACCCGGGAACCTTTTAACGCAAAAAAGACAGCCCCCGGCCGGACAGCCTTGGAATCAAAAGTTAAATCCGCCACCGGCAGGTTATTTAAATAAGCCAGCCCCAGCACTTTGCTTAAACTCATAATACATATGTTATCAAATTGGTAGAATTTAGTTATGCAAAAAGACAAGGCCTTTTTTGACCGTCTGTATAAACGTTATAATAAACGCGCGCTGGCTACGCCGGACCCTCTTCAATTTCTCTACGAATACCCAGACCTAAAGGACCGCGAAATTGCCGCCTTGCTGGGGGCCTGTTTTGCTTATGGAAATGTAAAACAAATCATTAAAAACGTGCAAGCCCTGCTGTCCGCAATGCCAGGCGGTCCTTATGCCTTTATTACCCAACACTGCACCGCGGATTTTAAAAAAACATTTTCCGGCTTTAAATACCGCTTTACCACCTCCCGGGAACTCTGCGCACTGCTGGTAAATATCAAATACATATTGGAGAAATACAGCACCCTGGAAGACTGTTTTTTGCACTACTATAAAACAGAGGAGGAAAACATCCTGCCCGCTCTGCGCGCGTTTGCCAGGCAGCTGCGCCGCGGAGGGGAAATATCCTCCTTAGTGCCGGATCCGGACAAAAACTCCGCTTTAAAACGTCTTAATTTATTTTTGCGCTGGATGGTGCGCCAAGATGAGGTGGACCCCGGCGGCTGGGAAAAAATTTCTCCCGCCAAGCTGATTGTTCCGCTGGACGTGCACATGCACCGCCTGGGACATATGCTGGGCTTAACGGCACGCAAACAAGCGGATATGAAAGCCGCCCTGGAAATTACCCGTTCTTTTGCCCGCTTTTGCCCCCATGACCCCGTAAAATATGACTTTTGCCTCACACGCTTTGGCATACGCGACGATATGAGCTATAAAGACCTGTCCGCCAAACGCCATACCAAACCGCGCCGGAAACCTCCGGCTAAAAGATAAGGAATTTATTCTGTTTCTATCCCGTATTTGGCAAGCAAGCCGGGCAAGGAATACACGCTAAAACGCGCCCCGCGCAAATAATTGGCTTCCGGGTCTAACGCCAAACCCACGGAAGTGGTAAAATCCGCCTGTTCCAAATGCGCGCGAACAAAAGAAGCGCGGGTTAAATCACAGCGGGAAAAAACCGCTTTCTGCAAAAGCGTATGGGAGAAAGAAGCTTCCCTTAAATCACAATTTTCAAAAACCGTGTTTTTAAGAGGCAGGTTGGCAAAAGAAACAAAACGCATCACACAGTTTTTAAACCGCACCGCCAGCAGCCAGCGCGCGCAACTATACAACGGCAAGCCTTGCATTTTGCATTCTTCAAACAGCACTTCTTTAAACGCTGTGCCCTGCACGCGGGCCAAAGACAAATCGCACCCGCAAAAAACGCAATCTTCAAATGTCAATTTATCCAGCCGGGCGCCGGGGAAACGGCAGTTTTCAAACCGGCAGCGGGCAAAAATTTCCGCACCGGCCGGAAAAGCTTGAAGGTGTGAAAAAACTTGTTGGTATTGGGTATTATCTGCCGGCATTTTTTCCTTCAAATAAATCTTGTAATTCCTGCGCCATTGCCGCTAAATGCGCTTGTATCTGGGGTTGTTTTTCTTTCATAAGAGGCAGCAAGCGGTGTCGTATCCAGTTACGGGTGTAAGCGTCGTCCGAGTTGGTTTGGTCCGTCACGAATGAAAGGAAATTGTTTTTTAAATACGCTTCCACTTCCGCCCGGGTAACACATAAAAGCGGGCGGATGATTTCCACCCCCTCCGCCAGCGGCCGGCGCGCGGGAATGCCGCAAAGCCCTTTGGCTTTAGTCCCGCGGAGGATATTGAGCAATACCGTTTCCGCTTGGTCATCTAAATGGTGTCCCAGCGCCACTTTGCTCGCCCCCCATTTTTTGGCTACGGCGGCAAAGGCCTGGTAACGCCCTTTACGCGCGGCGTGTTCTATGCTTAAATTCCACTTTTTTGCCAATTGGCGCACCGCAATTTTTTGAGTAAAAAAAGGAATATCCAATGCGGCGCAAAAATTTTTACAAAACTTTTGGTCCGCCAAAGCGTCCGCCCCGCGCAAAGAATGATTTACATGCAGGGCGGCTAATTCAAAATGTTTTTCTTTAGACAGATAATTTAAAAAATGAAGCAAGCAAACCGAATCCGGCCCGCCGGAAAACCCCACCAGTACACTATCTGCGCGTTTAATAAATTGAGAGGAAAACGCACGCATGCGCGGCAAAACGGACGCTTCAAAACTTTTTTTTGTCATATAAAAAAGTATAATAAATATTACAGTTATTATGGGGTGATTGCTATGAAAAAAAGAGTTTTAATTATTGAAGATGAAACATCTATCGTAGAACTGCTGATGCTGGTGCTTATGCGCGAGGGATATGAAGTAAAATCCTGCCAAAGCGGACGTGAGGCGGTGGCTATGATAAAAGAATTCCACCCGAATTTAATTTTATTAGACGTAATGTTGCCGGGTATGGACGGGGTTTCTATCATTAAAGTATTAAATGAAGACGAGCAGCTGGGCTCTATCCCGGTGATTATCACTTCCGCTTTGGTAGAATCCCAAAAAATGTTTGAGGGCTTCCCGCAAGTAAAAGATTTTTGCGCCAAGCCGTTTGTCCTCAAAGACCTGGTGGTCAAAGTAAAACAAGCCATTGGGGATTTTTAAATTAAACCCATACAAAAACCCCGCCTAAATTTTAGGCGGGGTTTTTTACTGTCTGCTAAATTAACAAACGGAACTTTCCCACTCCGCGTAACGGCGCCAAAAATGTTCCAACACTTCTTCCAGCACCACTTCTTTCATGATGTCTTGCCCCAGCAGCTGTTTTAAGCTGACGGCGCTGTCTTTTAAAGAGGCGGGTATTTTATTATTTACATTAATACCAATGCCCACCAGCATCCAGTCCGTCTTGGTTTCCGAGGCGGACGCTTCTATTAAAATACCGCAAATCTTTTTCCAACTGCGGGAGTTCGGTTCCCACGCCAACACGTCATTGGGTTCTTTGATTTTGGTTTTAATATGAAACAAAGCGTTTAACGCTTCACTTACCGCTTGCGCCGCTTTTATGCTAAAGCTTTGGTTGCGGGAGGGATAAACGCGCGGGCGTAAAATAAGGGTAAAATAAACGCCGCCTTCTTCGGCGCTGAAGCTGCGTTCAAACCGGCCGCGGCCGCTTGTTTGGCGGCAAGCCAACACCATGGTATTGGCGGCTTCCCCCTGTTCGGCCAATTCTTTGGCCACATTATTGGTACTGTCCACTACTTCCAGCCCGATTACTTTTTCTACCGTTTGTACGGGTATTTGGGTTTCTAACATAATTATATTTTACCAATTTTAAAGCCCCCTTGCTGAAGAGACACCCTAGGTCTCAAAAACCCTAAGACATAGGACTAAAGACCCTTTGTTTTATAATTAAAAAGTATTTCAATATGTATATGAAGACAACTTGGATTATTTTTACTCATTTGATTTTATTTGCTTTTCTTTGTACTCCGCTGTCCGCCCAACAGTGGAATACTGCCTTGAAACACGCTGGAAAAAACGTTTTAAAAGCAGCCAAACAATATAACGGTAACATTAATAAGGCTGTACGAGAAAGCATCTCTCGCGCCAATGCCGTAAACAAAGCCTTTAAGCCAGTCAGCCGCTACAATAATACTTTTACCAACAACTTTATTTTGCTTAAAAAATCCTACGGTATGACTGCCTATGCCGACGGCTGGAAATTAAACGAAAACCGGGAATGGTTAATCCAGCGCATTGTGTATGAAAGAACGCGCCAGGAGCTGTTTAAAAACAAAAACAAATTCCCCGCTTTTTTAAAGCAACAGCCGGTAATGGAACCGCACCAACTGGCAAAGTTAATCCCCACAGATAAAAAATACGTATTTATGGGAGAATACCACGAAAACTATTTAAGCCTTAAAATACAGCAAACCGTGGTAGAATACAGCCGCCTGCACCCGGAAAAAACAATCATCGTTTTCAGTGAATTCGCCCACGAAGAGATGACTCCCCAAGATTTAAACGAATATACGGCTAACATTTTATTTAGCCAGTATATGAAAAATGACATTCCGTGGGTTGGATTGGAAGAAGTCGTTCCGCAAGAAATTCTGTTGGTAGCGGAGGATTTACGCTGGCCGCCCCAAGCCACTTTGACAGGCATTAAAGCCCGCAACGAACATTGGATAGCTAAATTAAAAGAATATCGGCAAAAATATCCGGACGCGGTTTTCTTTATTCATTCCGGCAGTTTACATTCAGGCTATCAGGAGCCATTCTCCGTATCAACCGCATTTAAACCACAGGAAAGTTTTGTGATGCAGTTTATCCCGCTTGTTGGCAACTTGCCGGATTATCCGCTGAATACGGAAAAATTTCACATAGTCACCCGCGCCAAATATTTGCGGCCCGGTACCTTGATTTGGCAAAAACCGGAATTTGCCCGTATGGCCGGGTTTGACGTACAGGTGATATTGCCCTTGCCCAAGTGAGGAGTTTTTACACATGAGAAAGATTTCCCTGTTATGTTTTGCCGTTTTATTTTTTTCCTCCCCGCTGCACGCCCAACACTGGCACATGGCTTTAAAACGAGCGGAAAAAACCCTGCGCCAAACAACCAAAAAATACCAAGGCAATATAGAAAAAGCGCTGGAAAAAAATATTTCCCGCGCCCAAGCCGTACACAAAGCTTTTGGGGAAACGTCTTACTTCACCCCAATGTTTAACCGTTCCTATTCCATCAAGGAACCGATTGGGATGTACAAAATGGATATGGTGAACGGATGGACGCTGGAAGAAAACAAGCAGTTTATGATACAACGCGTCATTTATGAACGACACTCACGCCAATTATTACAAGCTAATGCTTTCTTGTCCAATAATAACATACAAACACCGGGTTTGCTGTCCGCGCAAGACCTGGCAAAATTAATTCCGGCGGATAAAAAATATATTTTTATGGGGGAATACCACCATCCCCAAATTACCCAAACGCTGCAAGAGACGTTAAAATCCTTCGCCGTGCGGCATCCGGATAAGAAAATCATTGTATTTTCAGAATTTATGGAAGAATGGGGCTTTGACCCGGAAAAAGATCCCCTTTTTAAACAATATATTCTCCCGCTGGAAAAAGCCGGCATTTCTTGGGTAGGTTTAAAAGAGAGCTGCCCCATGAAAGCAACCGTATTAAGCGAAGAGTACAACATGCCGGTCCAAGCTACATTAATGGGTTTAAAAACCCGCAACGAACACTGGATAAGCATAATAAAAAAATGGCGCCAAAAATACCCGGATGCCCTTTTTATTATTCACGCCGGAGCGGCCCATGTGGATTATTGGGAGCCGTATTCCGTATCCCAGCGCTTTACTCAGGAAGAAAGTTTTGTGGTACACTTTATTCCCTTCTTTAACGGGTTTTTCCAATACGCCTCGGAACCTTTTCACCAAGCAACCAATTATATTTTTTACCGTCCCGGCGTACTGCGCTGGAAAACACCCCGCGCGGCCCGGCTGGCCGGCTTTGACATGCAGGTTATTCTGCCTTAGCGCGTTTTTTCTTTTCCGCGCTTTGTACCTGCATTTGGCGCAGTTCAAACAGGCGGTCACGCAGTTCGGCGGCCAGCTCAAAGTTAAGGGCTTCGGCCGCTTGCAGCATTTGCTGTTCCAAGTCCTCCGCCAACGCTTTGGCGTTTTTGGCGGTAGGAACAGGCAGGCTTTGCGTTAAAATACCAAACGCGCTGGTTTTAGTTTGCTGTTCAAACTCTTTTAATTCCACTTCCGTTTTTTGAATGGTTTTGGGCGTGATATGGTGTTCTTTATTATATGCTTCTTGCAAAGCGCGGCGGCGGTTCATTTCCGTAAGGGCGTATTTAATGGAATCTGTTTTCCGGTCAGCATACAAAATCACTTCCCCACCCGCGTTGCGCGCCGCACGGCCGGAAATTTGAATAAGCGTGGTGGTGTTGCGTAAAAAGCCCTCGTTATCCGCCCCTAAAATAGCCACCAGCCCCACTTGCGGAATATCAATCCCTTCGCGCAGCAGGTTAATCCCCACCAGAACGTCAAAATCCCCGCGGCGGAATTTTTTAAGTATTTCCACCCGTTCCAAGGCCTCTAAATCCGAATGCAAATACTGGGCTTTTACGCCGTGTTCGGCAAAATAAGCGCTTAAATCCTCGGCTGTTTTTTTGGTTAACGCAAGCACCAGGGTCCGTTCTCCTTTGGCGGTGTGCTCCTGTATTTTTTGCGTCAGATGGGTGATTTGCCCTTCCGTAGGGTGAACGGTTACTTGCGGGTCCACCAAGCCGGTGGGGCGGATTACCTGCTCCACAATGTGGTTGCCGCAAACGGTTAATTCGTACGGGCCGGGAGTGGCGGAAACAAAAATACTTTGCGGCAGGAGCGATTCAAACTCATCAAACTTAAGCGGGCGGTTATCTAAAGCCGTGGGTAAACGAAAGCCAAAATCCACCAGCATTTGCTTGCGGGCGCGGTCCCCGTTATACATGCCGCGCACCTGCGGCAAAGCTACGTGGGATTCGTCCACCACCATTAAAAAATCATCAAATTTGCGGAAATAATCCAACAAACACGCCGGGCGTTCCCCGGGTTTTCTGCCGTCCATGTATAAAGAGTAGTTTTCTATACCGGAACAATATCCCGCCGTCAGCAGCATTTCAATGTCATATTCCGTACGCTGTTTTAAGCGGTAAGCTTCCATTTCTTTGCCTTGGGCCAAAAGGGCGGCCCGGCGGGTTTCCAAATCCGCGCGGATTTGGGCAATGGCGTTTACCGTTTCTTCTTCCGTAGCCACAAAATGTTTGGCGGGGTAAATCCAGGCCTCTTCCAACTCGGCCACCACGTCACCGGTAATGGGGTGTATTTCATAAATATGGGAAATCGTTTTTCCATTTATTTCCACACGCACGGCGTTTTGGCTGTATGGGGTCATAATGTCCGTAAACGCTCCGCGCATGCGGAAACGGCCCGAAGTAAACTCCAACTCATCCCGCTGGTATTGGATTTTAATTAAATGCCCGCTTAATTGGGAACGCGTCATTTGCTCCCCTTTCTTTACGTAAATGCGCATTTCCCTAAAGCTGTCCGGCGAACCGATATTGTAAATGCACGACACGGACGCCACCACAATCACGTCCTTGCGCGTCACTAAAGAGGTGGTGGCCTTTAAACGCAGTTTGTCTATATGCTCGTTAACGGCGGAATCTTTTTCTATATACGTATCCGTTTGCGGAATATAAGCTTCCGGCTGGTAATAATCGTAATAAGAAATAAAATATTCCACGGCGTTGTTGGGGAAAAATTGCTTGAACTCCGCATACAGCTGCGCGGCCAACACTTTATTGGGGGATAAAATCAACGTGGGTCGGTTTAAGTTAGCTATTACATTGGCGATGGTGAAGGTTTTGCCGGAACCGGTTACCCCCAGCAGGGTTTGCCGCTCCACTCCTTGCAATACCCCTTGGGTAAGGGCCGCGATGGCTTTGGGTTGATCACCCGCCGGGCTAAATTTAGAAACCAGTTCAAACTTATCCATATATTTATTATACCCCACACAAACAAAAAGGCGGCCGTTGCAACGGGCCGCCTTGGCAAACTGAGCAAAAACTTATGCGGCGGACGAAGAAGCCAAACTGCCCAAAAAGTGTGAATCCAACACACCGGGCAGCAACTGGCCTATGCCGTCAATCATAAACTGCATGGCGATAGCGCACAAAATCATCCCCATAAAACGGATGACAATTTGCGTGCCGTTGGGGCCTATTTTATTAAAAATATAACGGGAAGCCACCAACGCGCACCCCACAAGCACAGAACATAAAAACAACACAAAAATCATCATCACCGCCATGGGGAAAGAGGTCGTCTTTTCCGCATACAAAATAACGGTAGCAATGGAACCGGGCCCTATAAACAGCGGCATGGCTACCGGTACCAAAATATGGCTTAAACGGTTGCGGGCGCGGTCAAAGGTGTTGCCTTGTTGGGAGGCGGTTTCAATCCCGTTGCTTTCAAATTTAGATTTACCCTGCAACATGCGCAGCCCCACCAACAGCAAAATAATGGACCCAGCTAAGCGGAACGCCGGTATGGTAATGCCAAATAAAGAAAGTATTTTGCTGCCGAAGATAAAAAACATGGTAAGCATAATAAAAATAGATAAAGCCATCAATAGCGCCACCATGCGCTGCACTTTTAGCTCGTCGTTTTCCACATGTTCCAAAAACACCGGCACGTTACCGATAGGGTTTAAAATAGCCACGGTAGCAATAAAAGCGTTTACCAGCAAACTCCAATCCATACTTATACAGGCTCCTCCGCGTAATAAAATACCCGCTTGGGGTGTATAAATAGTATATCAAAATATACCCATTATGCGGGGGAAGGGTTTTGTTCTTTATATATAAAAAACCGCCCGGAATAAGAACCGGACGGTGAATAAATGGTGGGCAGTACAGGATTTGAACCTGTGACCTTCCGCGTGTGAGGCGGACGCGCTACCGCTGCGCCAACTGCCCAAAAAAGATATATTTATTATAACAATTTACAAGCTGTTTGAAAACTAAATTATTTGCCGCGGCAACAAAACCAAGCCTCATAAAATATATATTGAAAAAAGCCGTTTTTTGCTACTATATTATTAATATGACAAGAGGAACCCCTATGGCAGAAAAAAAATCCGGGGACATTTACGCCCCCATTAACAATATTTGTCTGATGATATTGGCCGGCACGGCGTTAACCGCGGTATTAGTATATACTAAAACCATCGTCATGCCGTTTGTTATTGCGTTTTTTATTTATATCGTAGCCAACACGGTTGCCGGCTGGATGAAACATACCTGGAAGGTTCCCTACATATTGGGTCTAATCGCCTGTGCCCTGTGTTTTTTGGGAATGGCCACTTTAGCCATTTTATTTGTTTCCAACTCTATTGAAACTTTCGTAAACGGAGCCGACATCTATACCGAAAAATTAAACGACACGTTAGAATGGGCCCTGCAAACCGCTCAAAAATACGGCATTAATTTAAATTCCCAGTTTCTGTCTGACAATATAGCCAAGCTGCCGGTATTTAATATGGTACGAAGCTTCGGCAGCGGTTTGGTTTCTTTTGTTACCAACACCGTACTTATTTGTTTGTTTGTTATCTTTATTTTTATGGGGAAAGCATCCGCCTCTACAGACAAACCCACCCTGGTCAGCACCATACAAAAACAAATTTCTTACTATTTGATTATTAAAATTTTCGTTTCCATTTTAGCGGCACTGGCTACTTGGATTGTACTTTTGCTGGTAGGGAGCGAACTGGCCGGCATGTTGGCCATCCTTACGTTTATTTTAAACTTTATCCCCAATATTGGCCCGTTTATCTCCACCATTTTGCCCACTCCCGTTCTGTTCTTACAATACGGGTTTGACTGGCACATGGTGCTGGCCTTATGTTTGCTGACGGCGGCCCATTTCATTATAGGCAATATTTTAGAAACCAAATGGCTGGGAAAAGGCATGGACTTAGACCCGCTGGTGGTTATCGCTTGCTTGATTTTCTGGGCGCTGGTATGGGGCATTATGGGCGCGTTGCTGGCCGTGCCGATGACGGCTATCGCCAAAATGATTTTGGAACGCCACGCCACCACCAAACCACTGGCAGACTGCTTGGCCGGCCGTTTGCTGGTGTTTAAATGAAAACCAAAAATCCAGTTTCCCCTTGGGCTTATGTTCCCTCTTTATATTTTTTAGAGGGATTGCCGTATATTATTATTAATACGGTTTCCGCCGTACTGTATGCGGATTTAGGTTATTCCAATACCCAAATCGCTTTTTGGACCGGCTGGCTTTACCTTCCTTGGATTTTAAAAATGTTTTGGAGTCCGCTGGTAGATTCCCGCTCTACCAAACGCCGCTGGCTGCTGGGGGCGCAAATAACGTTGGCGGCTGTTTTTTTATTTTTGGCCGCGCTAAATGCCTGGAACGCTTTCTCCCACGCGCAGGAGGTCAATAATTTAAACTTCCTTTCTTTATCTCTTTTTGGTTTTTTGGCGGGAGCCTTTGTATCCGCCACGCAGGATATCGCCATGGACGGATACTACCTGCTGACTTTAAACCCGCAGGAACAGTCTTACTTTGTAGGCATACGCACTATTTTTTACCGCTTGGCCATGATTTTTGGCAGCGGTATTTTGGTGGCGGCCGCCGGCGCGTTGGTAAAACCCGGGAAAGAGAGCGTTTGCCTTACCGTCCCTTGGCCTTATAACTGGGCGCTGCTGTTTTTGTTTTTGGCGGTATTATTTGCGCTCGGCGCACTATACCACCAACGCGTTTTGCCCAAACCCGCTTCGGACCGCCCCGCCCAACCCCCCAAAGAAAACGCCTGGAACGCCTCTTTTAAAACCTATTTTACCCAACAAAATATTGTGTATATTTTGCTTTTTATTTTGTTGTACCGCCTGGGGGATGCCCTGCTGGAAAAGACCGTTCCGCTCTTTTTGCTGCGCGGGGCGCAAGAGGGGGCCATGGGGGTGAGCCTGCAAAATTACGGCCTTATTAAAGGCACATTGGGGCTGGGTGCCGTTATCGCCGGCAATTTGGCCGGAGGCTGGCTTCTGGGCAAATACGGGTTTAAAAAATGCATTTGGCCGTTTGCCGTTATTTTAATCTTGCCCAACTTTTTTTATGCGTATATGGCTTGGGCAAAACCGGGTTTAAGCGTAACGGCGGCCCTGATTACCTTGGAACATTTTGGAAACGGGCTTGCTTTAATGGCGTTTAATGTGTTTATTATGTATATATCTATAGGCGAATATAAAACTTCCCACTATGCCATATCCACCGGGATTATGGCGCTGGGGATGATGGTGCCGTCTATGCTTTCGGGCTGGCTGCAAACCCATTTTGGCTATGAAACCTTTTTTTGGGCGGCCAGCCTGCTTAGCTTGGTAACGCTGGCGGTGGTTCCCCTTACCGGGAAAATAAAAACGTTAACGGACACGGAAAAACATTTCCGCTCCCGCGCGATTGGTTTACAAGACGCAGATTAATATGAAAAAAGAAAACACTTCTCTTTATACAATGGCCACGGAAGCCGCCAACCCGCAAACGGCCGGGCTGGACCAAATGACACCGCTTCAAATCGCCCGTAAAATAAACGGGCAGGATTTCAACGCCGCCCGCGCCGTGAAACAGGCGGCAAAACCCATTTCCCAAGCTATACGCGCCGCCGCGCAAGCGTTTATGAACGGGCATAAAATTATTTTTATAGGGGCCGGCACCAGCGGGCGTTTAGGCGTATTGGAAGCGGCAGAATGCGTGCCCACGTTTGGCACAAAACCTTCCCAAATCATCGGAATCATAGCCGGCGGAAAAAACGCCATGTTCCGCGCCAAAGAAGGGGCGGAGGACAACCGCACCCAAGGAGCCAAAGATGTGCAAGCCAAAGCCCGCGCGGGGGATTTTGTTATCGGTCTTACCGCCAGCGGGGTAACGCCCTATGTGCTGGGCGCGCTGGAACAAGCGCGCCGGCTGGGAGCTCAAACCGCGTTGCTTACCTGCAACCCCAAGGCGGATTTTTCCTCTGCCGATATCGCCCTTTTCCTGCCCACCGGCCCGGAAGCGCTGGCCGGCTCCACCCGCATGAAAGCCGGCAGCGCCACCAAAATGGCGCTTAACGCCATTACCACCGGGGCCATGGCTTTATGCGGCAAAATGTACGGCAATTTAATGGCGGATGTACGCCCCACCAACAAAAAATTACTGGCGCGCGCCACGCGCCTGATTATGCAAATTGCCCATACGGACGAAAAAACAGCCGCCCGGTATTTAACCCTTTCCGGCAATCAGGTAAAAACGGCCTGTGTGATGATCTGCAAACAGGTGGATAAAGCCGCCGCAGAAAAATTACTTAAAAAATCCCGTGGGTTTTTAGGCAAGGTACTGCATGAAAAATAACATCGCTTTGGGGCTCATGAGCGGCACCAGCGCAGACGGTTTAACCATTTGCGCCGTTACCGTTCGTCCGTTTAGCGTATTGGCCTTTAAAAATTACCCTTACCCGCCGGAGTTACAAAATAAATTATTAAACGCTTTTACGTTTAATGCCCCTCAGTTAAGCGAACTAGATTTTGAACTGGGCCGCTTATACGCGCGCTTGGCGCAGAAATTTTTACGCCAAAGCGGCCTTTGCGCCAAACAAATTTGCGTGGTTGGTTCCCACGGGCAAACCGTTTACCACGGCCCGCAGGACAAAAACCCCAACACCTTGCAAATAGGAGAGCCCTCTTTTTTAGCCTGCGCGCTAAACGCGCCGGTGGTAAGCGACTTCCGCCCCAAAGACATGGCTTTAGGCGGGCAGGGCGCGCCGCTGGTTCCTTTTTTTGACGCTTTTTTATGGGGCAAACGGGCCCCGCGCACGGTGGTAAACATAGGGGGCATTTCCAACGTAACCGCCGTGGGACGCGGTATAAAAACCACCGGGTTTGACGCCGGCCCCGGCAATACGCTGATGGATTTGTTCTGCCAGCAAACCCTGCACCGCCCGTTTGATAAAAACGGCGCGTGCGCCGCCAAAGGCAAAGCGGATGAAAAACTGGTAAAACAATGGCTTTTACTGCCCTATTTCACCAAACGCCCGCCCAAGAGTTTAGACAAAAATACCTTTGGGCAACCCTTTTTGCAAAAATATGTAAGAGAGGCCTCCGCGCAAGATACGCTGGCTACGCTTAATTTATTTACGGCCGCCGCTATCACGCGGGCGCTGGCGTTTTTGCCCAAACCGGCGCGCGGCAAAATAGCCGTATGCGGCGGGGGCGCTTATAATGCAACCCTGCTGGAAAACTTGCGCCGCTTAAACCCGCGCGCGCAAATATACACAACCCAGCAGGACGGGCTCCACCCGTTAGCCAAAGAAAGCGCCGCGTTTGCGGTCATGGCTTTTGAAGCCTTAAACGGACGCACCAATCATTGCGCCCGCGCCACCGGGGCGCGTAAAAACGCCGTGTTAGGAAAAATCACTTTATGCAAATAAACCGTTTGGTTTTCCCCGGGTTTTGGTTTGACCGGCAAGACATTTCCTTTGCCGAAGAATTGGCGCGCGTAGGCGTGGGCGGTTTTTGTTTGTACGGCGGCACGCTGGCGCAAATTAAACAATTTACGCAAAGGGTGCGCCGGGCCTCCCCCCTAGAAAAAATACTTATCTGCGCCGATTATGAAGACGGCCTGGGCCGCTGGGTAAAAGACGCGCCGCGCCTGGCCCCCAACTTGGCCCTGGGCGCCGCCGGGGACGAAAACTTGGCGTTTGAAAAAGGCCTCCTAACCGCCCTGCAGGCGCGCCAACTGGATATAGATTGGGTTTTCGCCCCGGTGCTGGACCTGGCGGATACCCCCAAAAATCCCATTGTAAACGCGCGGGCCTTTGCGGCGGACACGCAAACAGTCACCCGCCTAGCGCGCGCGTTTATAAGCGGCTTAACCCAAGGCGGGGCGTTAAACTGTTTAAAACATTTCCCGGGGCACGGGCAAACGGAGACGGACTCCCATCTGGCCATGCCCGTACTGCACCGGACATTGGCCCAATTAAACCAGCATGAATTAATCCCTTTTATTGAACTGTTTAAACATACGCACGGGGTAATGACGGGGCATTTGCTGCTTCCCGCATTAGACCCGCAGAACCCGGCTTCTTTCTCCCCCGCCATACAGACGCAGCTGCTTAAAAACCAATTAGGCTGGAAAGGCTGCGTGCTGACGGACGCTTTACTGATGCGCGCCATCGGGGATGAAAAACAAACCGCCATAAAAGCCCTGCTGGCGGGAAGCCATATCTTGCTGGCGATGAATGACCCGGTTTCTTTGTTGGATTTTCTGCATAAAAACCCGGCAAACCCCGCTATTGTGCAAGAAGCCTGCGCGCAAATAGACGCTCTTTGCCAGCAAGCCAAACGCCTGGCGGCGCGCTCCGGCGGGAGTTTAGAAACACTTTCCACCTTTAATCAGCGCGCGGCCCAGGCGGCCTGCGTACAAACGGGGAAAATAACATTAAACAAAGAAAATAAAATAAAACTGCTTGCGCTGGGAGATCAGGAACAACGGGGTTTTGCCGTATTTGAAGAAACCCTCAAACAAGAGGGTGTGAACGTGGTATCCCACGGGGCGGACACGCTGGTTCTGCTTTCTTTATCCAATTACAAATCTTTTAAAGGACATATTAATTTGTCTGAACAGGAGCTGGCTTTGGCGCGTAAGGAAATAAAACAACACTCTCAAAGCGTGTTGGTGTGCCTGGGGAGCCCGTTTGCCGCCTTGGATTTACAACAAGAAGTGCAAAGCACCCTGCACGCTTTTTGCCCTTTGGACGCCTTCCAACAAACAGCGGCGGAAATTTTGCTTGGAAAACGCGCCGCTAAAGGGAATCTGCCGGTAGCGCTCTAACTACGCGCCCTGTTTAAAGAAGAAAAAATGACGGGGATTGACTGCCACTAAAACGCAAGCCGTGAGAGCGAAGGCCCGGTTTATAATATATTTGCCACGGCTAAACATAATAAAAACCCCTGCCAAGCAGGGGTTTGGTTATTGGGGGAAAATGATTTGCTCGTCAAATCCTATGTGCCGGGCCCAAGTTTTGTTTTTAAACAACAGTAAACCCGGGTTGGCGTATTTAAATTTAGTCCAAGCGTGAAAAAAAGACAAAGACAAAGAACGCGCCGTCTGCATGATACTTACATATGTTTTTTGGGCTCCCAACAGATTGGGCAAAGAACTTGGCATATCATATACACAATGGTTGGCCCCGGTATAAATAAAAAACACCGCATGGGGATATTTAGCCCGCCACTCTTTGATGCGTTTTGCCCAATGGAGGTTACGCACTTGTATCCCTTGCGAAGCCACGGCTCCTTTTATTAAATGCTCATTTTGAACATAAAAAGTATCTGTTTTGGGGTTCTCTTCCAACCCAGCCACAATAATTCCGCGCGCGCTAATTTTCCGCATTAACGGAGAATACTCCGCCTCCGCCCCCTTTTTAGAAAACACTTCCACACCGGACACCCCGCTGTCTCTTACGCTTTCCGTAAGAAAAATAATTTTCTTCCCTGGATAGCGCAGCTGATAATTTTGCAACACCTGCAGCACCAGCGTGCGAGACTGCTCCAAGTAATGCTCTTCCCCTAAAAAAACGTATTGGGTATCCGGCCCGATCCGCCGGGCCATATCTGCAGCTTGGCTAAAGGGCAACACTGAAATTTCCGTTTGCAGTTTTTGGTCATTTTTGCGAAGAAAATTGAGCTGCCTTTCCCTTATGATGCGATGAATAATGTTTAATTTATTGCTTGCGCCGGCCCAAGCAACGGCCAATGTCTGATAAACATCAGATATAGAATACGGCGTAACGGGTGCATAATAGATATCTAAAACTTTACGCATATGGGCTTCTTTTTCCAGCGTTTGGTTTAGAGCTTTTAAGCGCGTTTTGCTCTTTTGCAAAGAAATACTGGCCTTTTTAGCAGATTGGCCCAGCGCTTTATCCACCGCCTGCTGCCACGTCTGCCCGAAAAGCATGGCCGGGAGAAAAATACAAAATAAAAAGAGTATTGTTTTCATTCTTTTTGCTTAAATATATTTCTGTTAAATTTTTATGATGCGGCAAAAGCCTATATTATTATGTTACTTGTTTCCCGCCCACCCCACCAGGGCCGTTAGACCTATACGCACAAAAAAATGGGCCTATACACTAATAGGCCCATGCAAGCTGATAAACAAATTAATAAGTTATTTTATCCGTACGCGCGCTCCACACCTCAAAGGGGGTTTCCGCTCCGTCTAATACAATGTGTACGGTGGGAATGGTGCGTTTATCCGCCGGGAGAGGGATTTCATCATAAATAAACTTGTCATCAAAGCCGTGTTTGGCGGCGCAGTAGCGGTCCGCCGCGAAATACAAGGCCTTGGGGCGGGCCCAGTAAATAGCCCCCAAACACATGGGGCACGGCTCACAAGAGGAATAAATCACGCAGTCTTTTAACTCAAAAGTTCCCAATTTTTTGCAGGCTTTGCGTATGGCGTCCACCTCGGCATGGCAGGTAGGGTCATTGGCGGAGGTAACTTGGTTAAAACCTTCGGCCACAATCTCCCCGTTGCGCACCACCACCGCGCCAAACGGTCCGCCTTTGCCGGTTTGCATGTTTTGGGCCGCCAACTCTATGGCGCGCGTTAAAAAACGTTTGTGTTCTTGCAGTTCTTGTTCTGTCATAAAAAGTCTTCCTCTTTTTTCTATTATAGCTTAAATGGCAACAGAAACCGTTCCGTTGCGCACGCTTTGTACCGGCCCCTGGGGCGTTTGCACAAAAAATTGCCCCGCCCCTATTACCAAGGTTTTCCCGCAGGACTGGACCTCAAAAGAAAGCGTTTCCCCTTTTGCGCCGCTGTAGCCGGGTTGTTCCCATTCCCCATTTGTACGGCTGCTATGCTTCCCCCAAATGGCTTTTACCGCGCTGTTGCCAAACGTCCACGTATCGGACGGCCAAGCCTCGCCCGCGCGTGCATAAACGGTTTGAGCTACCTCAAACTCTTGGGCTAATTCCAACGCGTTTTGTTGTTCTTTTTTATCATAGCGCGTCACAAAAACCCCGTCTAGGCGGGTACTCCCGCTTTTTAACACGGCATGCGCCAAACTGGGCGCGTTTATACCCGTGCCAAACAACAAATTTTGCCCGTCACAAGTGCGTACCAATACAACGGACTGGTTCCATTCCCTCAGCACCCACACCCGCGTTCGCATAGAATACCAGCCCTGCGCCGCCAGACATACCGCCGCACCCGCCAAACAAAAAGGCATTATTTTTTTGGCAAATGGTTTGCAAGGAAAATGAAACAGCCAAAACAAAACCAAATAGTACGCGGCAATACATCCGCCACCCCAAGCGGCGCCGGGAACTGACGCCAACGGCAAAGAGGCAAAAAATTCCACCAGTTTTTGAAACACCCATAACAGGCCGCCCAACACCCCTTGCAGCAAAAAACCCAAGTGGCACAAATCAAACAGGTAAAACAAAAAGCCAACTCCCATAACCGCCGAAGCCAACGGCACCAACAGCATATTGGAAATCAACCCGGTAACGGATACTTTATAAAAAACATTGGTAAAAACAGGCAACAACGCCAACTGGCTGGAAAGCGTGGCTAAAAAAATCTGCGTAAAAAACCGGGCGGGTTTGGGCCACACGGGCGGAATTTTCCAAAAGTTCAAACAAAGAATAATAGCCAGCGTAGCCAAAAAAGACATTTGAAAACCGGTTTCAAACAAAGCGCCGGGCGTTGCAAGCAAAATAATAAAACACGCGGTAATAAGCCCCTGAAACACGCCGCTGTTACGGTTTAACAAAAAACCCATACACGCGCACAGCGCCATAAAATAAGCGCGCACCAAAGGCGCGTCCGCCCCGGCGGCTAACGTATATAATCCGGCGGCGGCCAAAGCAATAAGTACGGTTTTTTTACGGCTGAGCCCAAATAAAGAACAAAAAGCAAACGCCATTAACGTAACAAAACCCACATTGCCGCCGGACGCCACTAACAAATGAACGGCGCCGCTGTCTTGAAAATCTTCATACAAAGCTTCGGATATATTGCCCCGTTCCCCCAGCATAACCCCGCCGGCTATGGAAGCCAACTGCGGGGAAAAACGGCTGTCCAGCGTGTGCAAAATGCTTTCCCTTACTGTGCGAAGGGCGCGGTATGGCCACGGCGCCGGCTTTACTACCTGTAAGGAAGAAGAGCGTATCTCCGCGAACACTCCTTTTAAAGCCAAATAATCCCCCCAGGCAAAATTGCCCAACAAATCCACATTATAGGGGCGTTTTAATTTGCCTTGCAGGAGGATTTGGTCTTTCCATTGCGGGCAGGTATATTTTACGCGGGCAAACACGCGGCCTTTAGCCGGTGCGCCGTTTATGCGCAATACGCGTACAATGGCGTTATAGTATTCTTTTTTGGAAACGGAAAAATTTTCCACACGCCCTTCTAGCGTTACTTCTTCTTTAGAAACCCAAAAAGAAGCATCCCCCGGTTTGGGCGCCGGGTGATAAAATAAAAACAACCCAATGATATATAAAATTAACGCCCACAAAAGCGGGCGTTTATAGGCGGAAGGATGCATTAGAGTTTTGTTCGGCCTTTGAGGGAATAGCCCAGCGTCATTTCGTCAATATAATCAATATCCCCCCCTAGCGGCACGCCGTAGCCGATGCGGGTTATTTTATCCACCAGGCCGCGCAGCAAATCGGCCAAATAAAGGGCGGTAGTTTCGCCTTCGCTGTCCGGGTCGGTGGCGATGATGACCTCTTTAATGGGAGTGGTGGCATGCTGTACGCGGTCTAACAATTCTTTTACTTTTACTTGGTCCGCGCCGCGCCCTTCCATGGGGGATATGGCGCCGTGCAGCACATGGTATAACCCTTTGTATGCGCCGGTTTTTTCTATGGATTCAATATCCTGGGGGTCTTCCACCACGCAAATCACGTCTTGCTGGCGGTCCGGGTCGGCGCAGATTTCGCACACGTCCCCCTCACAATACGCAAAACAGGAAGAGCAAAGTTTTACATCTTCCTTTAACGCCAATAAAGCGGAAATAAATTCTTCCGTTTCCCCTTGGGACGCGCGCAAAAAATAAGCGGAAAAACGCTCCGCCTGCCGGGGGCCCACCCCGGGCAGTCTGCGAAACGCGCGGACCAGTCTTTCCAAGCTTTTCATATTAAGCCATTAGCTCCCCGGGGATAATACTAAATAAATCTTTTAATTCTTCCGGCGCTTGCTGTGGGGCGGAGGGCTGGGCATCGGCGGAAAAATCCCCTTTTACAAAAGGCTCCTCTTGGCTAAGGGCCTGCGCCGCGGGCGCCGCGTCGGGTTTGCTTTCCCGCACGGCAGTTTTTGCGGCAGAGGGAGATTCTTTTTTTACCGCGGATTTGGCGGCATTGGAAGCCAGCACAATTTTGATTTTTCTTTTGCAAATTTTAAAAGCCGCCGCTTCCAATTCCGCCAGCTTGCTTTGGGCGGGAATACGGTAAAATTCTTTACCGGGGCCAAAAGAAAGCGTCCAGGTACCGTCCGCAAATTGAACGGAACAGCTGGTCATCACGTCATACACCAGCGGGCTTTTGGCAAATTGCGTTAATAACGCCTCCCACGCTTGGTTATCCGTCAGCACGGGGGAGGGCTCGGCCGGAGCAGAGGCAGGCGCCGGCTCAGGGGAGGCGGGTTCTTGCGCCAACAAAGAAGACACGGACTCATCCCCTTTAGAAAAATCTTCCGTCGTTCTTTTTGTTTCCGCCGGGGCCGCCGCGGCCTGCATGGGCGGTTTATAGGAGACTTGCGCCGGTTTGGCGGAGGAGCCCCTTTCCACAGCCGGGCCGGACCCCGTACCGGAGCCGGGCGGGAGGGTTTCCCCTCTCTCCAGCGCTTCCAAACGGCGCACAAAGTTTTCTATATCCAAACAACTGTCCATAACGGTAAACAGGCCCACTTCCGCGCTGACCAGGGTATTATCAGAAAATTTAACCTCTTCAATCAGCTTGTTTACTTTACGGGATAAAGAAGCCAAAAACCCGGGGGAAACCCGCCCCGTAATTTGTTTGGCCCCCTCAAAAGGCTCGTTACCTTGGCCCAGGGCAAAGTAAAACAAATCTCCCAATGCGTTTTTTAAATCTTTTAGAAAAGAATTGGCGTCAAACCCCTCGCTTTTTAAGGTTTCAAACACCTGGTGCAAGGCGGCGTTGTTTTTATCCGCCAGCGCGGTTACGGCTTGGGAAATGAGTTCGTCGGGCGTAAGCCCCAACATTTCCCCCACCAGTTTTTCATCTATACGCTCGCCGGAATAGGCGATGGCCCGGTCCAGCAGTGTCAACGCGTCACGCATGGCGCCGCCGGCGTTTTTGGCAATAATGCGCGCCGCGCCGGGGGTTAAATCAATATTTTCCGCGCCGGATAAATCCAACAAATGGTTGGCAATTTCGTCCACCGTAATCGGGCGGAAACGAAACGTTTGGCAGCGGCTGACAATGGTGGCGGGCACTTTGTGCTTTTCGGTAGTGGCTAAAATAAACACCACATGGGAAGGCGGTTCTTCTATGGTTTTTAAAAGCGCGTTAAAAGAACTGGTGGAAAGCATGTGTACTTCATCTAAAATAAATACTTTAAAACGGTCCCTGGAAGAGGCCAACGCCACCGTATCTATAATCGCCTCACGCACTTTTTCCACTTGGGTGTTGCTGGCGGCGTCCAACTCCAACACATCCAAATCACTGCTTTGGGCAATTTCTAAACACTGGGGGCATTTCCCGCACGGTTCGTCCGTGGGTTTGGTGCGGCCCTCCCCCGTACAGTTTAACGCTTTGGCCAATATGCGCGCCGTAGTGGTTTTGCCGCAGCCGCGCGGACCGTAAAACAAATAGGCGTGCGCTATGCGCCCCAACTTAAGCGCATTTTTTAATGTTTTGGAAATACTTTCCTGCCCTACCATATCTTCAAACGTTTGCGGGCGGTATTTATTGGCTAAACTAACGTATTTATTGCTTTCGTCAAACATTTCCATAACATTAACCTCTTCTTTTTTTCTTCAAACGGCGCTGGGCCCAGCGGAAATCCAAACTAATACGCCCCGGCCCCAACATAGACACCATCAACAGCGGCGTGGCTAACAGCACACACAGCGCCACAAAAATTTTATTCAAATCCCCCGCGAAAAACACCCACGCGCAGGCCGCGCTGCTGACAAACGCCACCGCAGCCGCCCACCGGGTAAACCAACCTAAAATTAAAAACAGCGCACAAAAAATTTCC
Organism: Candidatus Avelusimicrobium aviculae; assembly: GCF_949292495.1. Taxonomy (NCBI): domain Bacteria; kingdom Pseudomonadati; phylum Elusimicrobiota; class Elusimicrobia; order Elusimicrobiales; family Elusimicrobiaceae; genus Candidatus Avelusimicrobium; species Candidatus Avelusimicrobium aviculae. The sequence goes on along the minus strand of NZ_CASEZB010000006.1, from coordinate 86,602 downwards.
AACACCACCAACACAAAACCCACCGTTACGGAAAACGGAACCCGAAGCGCGGTAATGTTATAAACAAACTCCCGGTAAAAAAGCAAACAGCCTACCGTAACGTATAATAAAGACAGTCCGGTAAGCAGGCGGCCTAAAAACAGGGCTAAAGAAAAACGCTGTTCATCTATTTTACAATGCAGTTCCAATTCAGACATGGCAATCTCCTTAAAATTTAGCTTCTACGGACATGGAAAAATACGTTTTGCGCGTTTCTTCCCGTTTTGGTTCAAATATTTCCACCCCGCCCCGGAAATCCATATCCCAAAAATGCAGGGCCAAGCCGCCGCTTACCGCTACGGCAAAATCTCTTTTCCCGGCGTATTTATAACGCACCCAAGACGCATAAGGCGTAATCCAGCGGGTGGGGTAGCTTATGCGCGCGCCGGTTGTTTCTTTTACAAAACCCTGTATCACCGCTACCATAAACGGGATATCCGCCCAGTTGGCGGTTACGCCGTACGGAGGTTGGCTACTATATTTTATCACTTTCTGGTAGACGGCCCGCAACTGCAAAGGCCCCAGCCAACCGGCAGCCGCCCCTTGGGCAAATGTTTCCACCGTGGCAAATTTCGCAGGCAGCCTGCGCCCAGCGTGATCCGAATAAACATCATAACGCGTTTGTCCAGCGGCAAAATCCAACACCGGTTCTTTAATGATACCATACCGGTAAAAAGGCTTCCAGCTGACCCCCGCCTGGTAAGACACGCTTTGAAACCCCAGTGTAATAGGCACCCAGCGCCCGGTTGCCGTAAAAGCGGTTTTATCGTTTAGCTCATACAATACCGTTAAGCCGTAACGGGAAGTGGAACCGGCTTCGTCTTCTTCTTTGTCGCTTCGGCGGTAATAGCCGTAATCGGGCGTGAGGATAAAACCGTTGTCTAAATCCAGCTTATATTCGCCGCGCAGGGCGGCGTAGCCTTTCTCTCCGTTTACGCCTGAAAAACTGAGCTGCCCGTAGCATAACGCACACGGGCAGACCAGTATTAACAGAACAGCAAACAGACGGTAAAAGCTCATTATTTTTTAGCTTTGGCTTCTTTGGCTTTTAACGCGGCCACTTTTTTGTCTTCTTCCTGCAGGAATTTTACATAATTGGCGGCTTTGCGTTTTTTCCAAGCGCCTTTGTGATAACCGTAACCGATGATAAGCGGGATCAGCGTGGTGCATTCCCCGTAAACCATTTGTTCCAAAGCGGTGGAAACTTTACCCCAAGAGGAAGCTTCTTTAAGCGTGGAACCGGAGAGCGCCCCGTCGCGCACGTCCGCCACGGTGATTTGCACGGCGTATTTATGCATGGGGGAATCGGCGCCTAACACTTCGGCGGCCACCACGGTGTCTTGGGCGAAGTTTTTCGGTACCCCGCCGGAGAACATCATAAGCCCCGTTTCTTTGGCTTTGATTTTAATTTTGGTTAATTCCAGGAAATCTTTGGCGCTGTCAATAGAAACATGGGCGGTGGGGTGTTCGGTCTGATGGGCTACAAAACCAAACCCGGCGGAACAGTCAGAAAACGCGGGAACAAACACCGGCACGCCGTATTTATAAGCGTTGTAAACAATGGAATCTTTGCCTTTGCCTTTTTTCTCCAGCCATTTGCCCATTTCCCAAATAAATTCGCGGGAAGAATAGGGGCGGGGCTCCAGCGTGTTGCAAATTTTGTGGATGGTTTCGTCGCAAACTTTCAGTTCGTCTTCGTCAATATAGGTGTCATAAATGCGGTCAATATGCAAGTCACGCAGCAAGTTGTCGTCGGCGTTATGCGGAGTGCCTATATAATGTTTAAAACCCAACGCTTCAAAGAAGTCTTGGTCCACAATGTTGGCGCCGTTGGAAACAATGGCGTCCACCATGTTGTTTTGAATCATATCCACCACTACTTTTTTAAGACCTGCAGATACCAAAGACCCGGCAATGCACAAAATAACGGAGCATTTTTTGTCGGAAAGCATCATATTGTAGATTTTGCTTGCTCTAGCCACTTCGCGGGAAGCGTAAGCCATACTTTCAAAAGCTTCCACCATGGGAACCACATTGTATTTTTTCAAGTCAATGTGTTTGATGGTTGCTTTCAGAAAGTCTTTTTTTGTTAATTTTGCCATTTTTTTAACACCTCATTACTGGATTTTTGTATTGATTTTTTACGCAAATCACGCGCTATTTTATTTTTACTTAATTATTTAGTAAATTATATTAAATTATACGGGATTTTCATAGGGAAAATCTAACTTTTTTCATGCGGGTTTTTACACCCGCCCCAAAAGGAGTTTTTATGTACGAATTTTTACAGCAAACAGACCCCGCCGTTTACGACGCCGTTGCCAAAGAGCTAAGCCGCCAGCGCAATAAGCTGGAGCTGATCGCCTCGGAAAATTTTACTTCCCAAGCCGTCATGCAGGCCCAAGGAAGCGTGCTTACCAACAAATACGCGGAAGGCTACCCCGCCAAACGTTACTACGGCGGCTGTGAAAATGTGGATATTGTGGAAAACCTGGCTATTGAACGCGCCAAAAAATTATTCGGCGCCGAACACGCCAACGTACAGCCGCACTCCGGCGCGCAGGCTAACATGGCCGTCTATTTGGCCCTGCTTCAGCCTGGGGACACCGTGCTGGGGCTGAACCTGTCCCACGGGGGACATTTAACCCATGGGCACCCGCTCAATTTTTCCGGCAAGTTATATCACATTGTGGCCATGAACGTGCGCCCCGATACGGAAGAACTGGATTATGACGAAGCCGCCAAACTGGCCCTGGAGCATAAACCCAAAATGATTTTGGCGGGAGCCTCCAACTATTCCCGCATATTTGATTGGAAACGCCTGCGCGAAATTGCCGATTCCTGCAAGGCGTATTTAGTGTGCGACGTGGCCCACTACGCGGGCCTCATCGCCGCCGGAGAATATCCCAATCCTTTTCCGTATGCGGACGTGGTTACCACCACAACCCATAAAACGTTGCGCGGGCCGCGCGGCGGGCTGATTTTATGCAAAGAAGCGTTGGCCAAGGCCATTAACTCGGCCGTGTTCCCCGGCGTACAGGGCGGGCCGCTGATGCACGTTATCGCCGGCAAAGCTGTTTGCTTCGGCGAAGCGTTAACCCCGCAATTCAAAGCCTACCAGCACCAAGTAAAACGAAACGCCGCCGAACTGGCCAAACAACTTAAAGACCGCGGATATCGTTTGGTGGCGGGCGGAACGGACAGCCATGTCATGTGTTTAGACTTGCGCTCCAAAGGCCTTACCGGCAAAGCGGCCGAAGCCGCCTTGGACAAAGCCGGCATTACCGCCAATAAAAACACCATTCCGTTTGACCCGGAAAAACCCTTTGTCACCAGCGGGCTTCGCTTGGGTACCCCGGCCGTTACCACGCGCGGCATGAAAGAAAAAGACATGGCCCAAATAGCCGCTTTTATTGATGAAGCGCTTTCCCACCCGCAGGATGAGGCGCTGCTGGCAGATATCGCCCAGCGGGTAAAACGCTTTTTAGAGGCTTTCCCGCTGTATCCTAATTTATAATTACACGCCCAACCAATTAAAACGCGCCGCGAAACGGCGCGTTTTTTCAGGCCTAAAGACCCAGCGTTTTGTGGGTCCAAGGGCCCTGGAAGAGTGCTTATAAAAAACAGATAATTTATATATGAACTGCTTTCGGTTTTCAGCCCTAATCTGCTCTTGCGCGTGGGCCTTGCCGTGCGCAGCACAGCCCAAAAACGCTGTATTCCGAGGCAAAACCAAGCACTGTTCCCTTTGCCCGGGCCACGCAGGGAGCGCAACAAACAGACATTGAAGTGAATATAAATCGTTCCCAACATCTATTTTACACAGTGGATGTAACCGAACCGTAACGAAACATTAATATGAAACGTTTTTTGCCTTTCGCCGTTTGTCTTTTATTGCTGCTCTTAGGAATTTCTTCCCAAGCGCAAAAGAATGCTGCGGCACAAAAACTGGCAAAAAAGTTCTCCCTTAAAACAACAGCGTCCGCCGGGACCAACGCCCAACAAACCGCGCAAAAAGCGGTATCCTCTTTAACACGCCATACAGCCGCCGCGCGCAAAGCGGCTTTGCGCAACCAAGCCCAACGTTCCCTTTTTATTGTGGGAAGCGATACAAACCCCGCCCCCGCAACCGGCTTTGTCATTGAAGAGCGGTTTAACGGAAAATCTTTTTTGTGGGGCGTAACGGCGGCGCACCTAATAGACGCGTATGAAGCCCCTTTTATGATGTTTATGATAGACGAGCAGCCCATGGGCTTTGACGCCGCAACCGTTGTAAAAGGGCACCGGGATGGGGCGGATATTGCGTTACTGCTTCTTCCGCCGCAGGCGGCGGAGTGGGTAAAACCTTTATCCATCTCCCGAAAGACGCCCAAAACGGGGGAGAAAACCTTTTCCATAGGGTATGCGGCTGGCGTATTTAAACAGGTGCAAAACCGCGAGCTTTTAGAAACAAATCCCTTTCGGCTGGTAACTTCTTATGAGATGCGCCATACCCCCAGAAGGGGTTATTGCGGGAGCCCTTTACTTAACGCCCAAAATGAAGTAATAGGCGTACATTGCGGCAGCGATTTGCAAGAACACCATGCCGCTTGGAGAAGCGATTTTAAAAAATTAAAAATGCCGGCGCCGGACGTCAGCCTAGCCGTGCCCGTCCAACACATATCGGACTTGCTGGCCCAATACCGGCTGGGCCAATACCGGGGAATACCCTTGAAAGCCGGAAATATTTTTATAGGAGCTTTGCTGCCGCATCAACATATTATGCAGGTGGCGGTTATTAAAAATAACCGTTTGGAACAAGCCGTCAACGGCGGACCGTTTGTAGACCCAACCCGCTTGGAACGTTTCTTAACAACAGCCGGAGCGGACGGATTATTGGTAACCGTTTATGACCCTGCCGAACAAGAAAAACAAATTATTGAGTATATTGTAAATTTTAAAACGGCCCGTGTTGAAAAACAAACAAGAACTTTGTCCGGAAAACCGCCGTTTTCTTTTCGCGTTAGGAAAATAAAATGATACGTATTTTTACCCCATGTTTTTTGTGCACGGTTTTATTTTTCACTTGCCCGCAGCCTTTATATGCGGGCGGGGGTTGGCCGAAAAAAATCAAAACGGCAACGCAAACCCTTTCCCAAACGTCTGCAAAAACCCGCACCAAAATTGCCGCAGCGGTAAATACATTAAACAAACGCCTTTCACGCAAAGCCGCCGAGGCCCAACCTTGGCAGCATTCCGTATTTTATATTAAACCTTCTTGGAAAATGCCCGTAGCGGGAAGCGGATTTGTGTTTCAAACAAATGATCAAGCGGAGCAGAAAATTTTTGGTTTTATCTCCGCGCATATTACACCCGTCTCATTAGCCAAAGGAGAAAAATTTGACGTTGTATTCCTCAACGGGAAAAAACCGCTTACCGTGCGCGCGGAACTGTTGCTGCGCGGGACATCGTTTAGGCTGGACGCGGCGCTTATACGCTTTGAACCGACCGCCGAATTTTTAGAATTTGTAAAACCTTTCTCTTTAAACGAAAGAAAAGTCGTCCCCTGGGCTACGCTTTCAGCCGTGGGATATGCCCGCCAAGAGCCTTCCCTCTCCCCAAACCGGAAAGTGAAAATACTAAATCCATCGCTTATTACCACTTCATACACATTAGAACGCCATAAACGGGCCGGATTTTGCGGAAGTCCTCTCCTTAACGCGCAAGGGGAAGTGGTGGGGTTACATTGCGGATCCTTAACTGAAGATTTTCCCCCTCACCGGCCCTCCCTTTTGCCAAAAGGACAAAATTTATGGCCCGTAAACAACTATTCCCAACGCGTTAGTTTTGCCGTTCCTGCCCGATTACTGGGAGATTTGGTGCGCGCTTACCACCAAGGAGGCTCTTTCAAACGCCCCATATTATGGGATTCGCTTACCGTGGCGGAAATAGATGTAAACGAACATATAGAAAACATTACTGTCTTTTATTCCAACTCAGACAATCTTCTCCAAAGCGAGCCTCTTTGGCTGGCGGACAAAGAACCTTTTTTAAACGAACTGAATTTGCGTGAAACGTTTGACCATCCCAACATACAAGGGATTATGATAATGGTGCAATCGGCTCCCCGGGCGGATAAAACCTGCCTGCGGCGCACATATGTAACAGACCTAAACAGCGGCATAACAGACGTTAGTGAGGAGACCGTATGCAATTAAAGATTTTTTTTATTTTTTTATTTTGCGCCGCGTTAGGGGCATTGCCGGCCCACGCCCAGCAACGCCTTTCCCTGCAAAAAGCAGCCAACCGGCTGGCTTATTATACCCAACAGCAAACTATGCGCGCCGTGCGGCAAGCGGCCCGCAAAAGCCGCGCGTGGACAAACCGCACTATCCGCCGCAGCGTGTTTTTAATAGACCAAAGCCCTAATTTTCCCATGCGGGGAAGCGGATTCGTGGTGCAAGATCCTATCACAAATACTTTATGGGGCGTAACGGCGCGCCATATGCAGGAATACCTGCCGCCGGATTTCCCCGTAGTGTTTGCCGATGAAAACGGCAAAACGTATTCTTTTTGCGCTCATTTGGCTTTTCACGGAAATATACAGGGGGCGGATATTGCCTTAATACGCCTGCCGCCGGAAGCGGCGGCTGTCGCGCGGCCGCTAAAACTGGCCAAACAGCTTCCAAAACCCGGGGAGAATTTATTTTCCATCGGCTATGGAAAAGGCGTTCTTCAAACCATAAACGGGCGTACCGTTTTTACCGCCTACCCCGCTTATATCACAACCGCTTTTAAACTGCCTAAAGGCAAACGCGCGGGTTATTGCGGAAGCCCCGTATTTAACGCGCAAGGAGAAGTGGCCGGCGTACACTGCGGGAGTTCCTTTCCGCTGCAAGACGCACAGCAGCCGCAATGGCATAGAGATCTGCAATCACTCAACAGCCCGGACGCGCGCTGGCCCGCTTTCAGCGTCGCTATACCAGGCTCCTGGGTGGAACAACTGTTAGCCAAAGCGCGGGGGCAAGAAAGTCCCGGCACGGCGTTAAAAATAAACGGGGTGACTATTACCCAGCTTGCCCCTGAGGATGCTATAATAGAAATTTCGTTAATACAAAACGGAAAGCTGACCAAACGATTGCGGCAAAACCCGTTTATAGATTACGCACATTTGGAAAAACTGTTCGCGCTTGCCCCGCAGGATGAACTGCTGGTTATTGTTTCCCGCGGGGACGCCTATGACCCTTACCGCAAAACATGGCGCTACCGTTTTAAACAGAGTGATGGAACCGTCTCCCGGGAGAGTTTACGCTGATATGGAAAAAAAGATCCTTCTATTAACCGCCTTAGCCGCCGCATGCTGTCTTACAGGAGCTTCCGCATTAGAGGCCCAGCCGCCTCACCCCGCTTTAAAACGGTTCTTACTTACTTTACATAAACAGCAACAACAGCCGCTTGCTTTTCTGCGCTCTTTCTTGCGGCGTGCCACGGCCAAAGCGCAAAAAAAAGCCATCGCCCAATTAAAAGAATCTCCCTTGCCGCAACCCCAAAGAACGGTTTTTTATTAAGAGACGCTACGAATACATATAAAACTCCGTTTTACGCCTCCGGCTTTGTGATAGAGGAAATTTTTGAAGGAAAACGCTGTCTTTGGGGCGTGACCGCCAAACAATATACCGCTATCATTTGGCTACACGGGAAATAAGCGTGTATTCTTTTACCGGGATATTATCCCCCAACTAACTTAAGGCTGAGGCAACTGCTGCAATCGTTCTTGAGCCGCTTGATTGCCGTTTTGGGCCGCTTTGCCCAGCCATTTGCGGGCTTCACTCATATTTTGGCGTATGCCCAATCCCTTATAATAACTTTGTCCCACTACATATTGGGCGTCCGCATAACCGGCTTCGGCCGCGCGGCTGAAAAATTGCAACGCTTTTTTAACGGATTTATCCGTCCCCTGCCCTTGTATATACATCACCCCGGTTAAATATTGGGCTTCCACATTGCCCTGTGCGGCGGCGTTGGCAAACCATTTAAAAGCTTCCGTATAGTCAGGCCCGCCGTCCTGTTCGCTTTGCGTGTAGGCTTGTTTCCCCCAATATAACTGCGCCTGCGGATCTCCCGCTTCCGCCGCCGGAGCCAACAGTGCGCGGGCTTTTTCTTCATCTTTGGCTACGCCTTTTCCCTCCGCATACAGTAAACCCAAGCGCGCTTGCCCCTGCGGAATTTTCTGTTCCGCCGCCACGCTGTACCAATGAGAGGCTTCCTCCAAGTCTGGGGATAAAAAACCCTCTTCATACAAACGCCCTAATTCCAAAGCGGCGGCGCCGTTGCCAATACGCGCCTGCAAACTGGCCGTAAAAGCGGCCAGCACAGCGTCATATAATTGGGTGTTTTTGGCAAAAGCTTCTTTAATTTGGTTTTGGCAGTCAGCGTCTCCCTGCAGGGCGGCGTGCATACACCAAAATAAAGAAGATTCTTGGCTGGGCCGTAAACCGGCAAGACCCTCCTGATAAAAACGGGCTAACTCTTTTTGGGCGGGCAAATAGCCTTTTCCGGCGGCCAAACGGAAATAAGACACGGCAGACTGGGCGTCCGCTTCCCCCCCTTGCGTACTTAAATACATTTCCCCTAATTTATAAGCGGCTGCAGCATCCCCCGCCGCGGCTTGCTGGGCGTACGTTTCGCGCAGGGTTGCCGGATCTTGCAATATTTCCGTATTCTCTCCCGTTAAAAACCGCTTGGTATACGTTAACGCCCCGTACCATCCGGCGCAAAAAGCCGCCAATATAAAAAATACCAGTAAAAGTTTTTTCATGGTTATACCCTCTTTTATTTGTTCAACCTGCCGTTATGTTTATTATACCAAGCCCGCACGCCACATGCCTGATAAACTGCACCAACGCCCCATAAAAAAGCCCCGCGGCAAGCGGGGCTTTTTATCAGAAACAAAAACTTAAATATGTTTCTTTTTCACTTTCATGCGGGCAATGGCTTGCTTGATTTCAATTTCCGCCAATTCAAAATCAATATCCGCGTCTTTTCTAGAAAGGCTTTCTTTTACGCGTTTGATTTTTTGGGCTTCTTCCTCAGCGTCAATTTCATCGGCTAAGGCAGCCCCTTCAGCAAAAACGTTTACCGTATCATGCAATACTTCCGCAAACCCGCCCAAAACGGCGAATTCTTCCTTCTTATCGCCTTGTTTATAGCGCAGCGAGCCCATACCCAGCTGCACGATCATCTTCGCGTGACGGGGCAAAACGCCCATTTCCCCTTCAAAGGCGGGCAGGATGACCATGTCCACCTCTAAATTGGAAATGAGCTGTTTTTCCGGCGTAATCAGGTTTAGAATCAGCTTTTTGGCCATACGGGAATTACTCTTTGTCTTTCACTTTTTCATAATTGGCCAGCACGTCCTCTATCCCGCCGCACATATAGAAGCAGGATTCCGGAATGTGGTCATATTCGCCGTCCGCAATGCCTTTAAAGGCTTTGATGGTATCAGCCAGTTTAACGTATTTGCCGGGGTGGCCCGTAAACTGTTCCGCCACCGAGAACGGCTGCGACAAGAACTTTTGTATTCTGCGCGCGCGGGCAACGGTTTTCTTGTCTTCGTCAGACAGTTCATCCATACCCAAAATGGCGATAATATCCTGCAAGTCTTTGTATTTCTGCAAGATTTGGCGCACGCGCTGGGAAACATTATAATGTTCTTCGCCAATAATGCGCGGATCCAAAATACGGGAAGTGGAATCCAGCGGGTCCACCGCCGGGTAAATACCCAAGCTGGCAATTTGGCGGGAAAGAACAGAGGTGGAATCCAAGTGCGTAAACGTAGCCGCCACACCGGGGTCGGTCAAATCGTCCGCGGGGACGTATACGGCCTGAATAGACGTAATGGCCCCTTTCTTGGTGGAGGTGATGCGTTCCTGCAAGTTGCCGATTTCCGTATTAAGCGTAGGCTGATAACCCACGGCGGAAGGCATACGGCCCAGCAAGGCGGACACTTCCGAGTTGGCAAGCACAAAGCGGAAAATATTGTCCAAGAACAAAAGCACGTCCTGCCCTTTTACGTCGCGGAAATATTCCGCTTGGGTAAGCGCGGTAAGCGCCACTTTGGCGCGCGCGCCTGGCGGTTCGTTCATCTGCCCGTATACCAACACGGTTTTATCCAATACGGTGCTGCCGTCAGACAGTTTGGATTCGGTCATTTCCAGCATCAAATCGTTCCCTTCGCGGCTTCTTTCCCCTACGCCGCCAAAGACGGAACTGCCGTGGTGTTCACGCGCCACGTTGTTAATCAGCTCCATAATCAATACGGTTTTGCCTACGCCGGCCCCGCCGAACAAGCCTACTTTCCCCCCTTTCATGTACGGGGCGATTAAGTCAATTACCTTAATACCGGTTTCAAAAATTTCCGGCGTGGGGTTTTGGTCTTCCAAAGAAGGCGGATCGCGGTGAATGGGCATATGCATGGGGGCGGCAATTTCACCCTTTTGGTCCTGCGGTTTGCCCAACACGTTCATTAAACGGCCCAGGCAGGCTTCCCCCACCGGCACGCTTAACGGGCCCTCGGTATCCACGGCTTTGGCTCCGCGCTGTAAACCGTCGGTACTTTCCAAAGAAACGCAGCGCACAATGCCGTCACCCATCTGCTGGGCCACTTCAGCCACGATTTTCTTTTCAGGCGTCAGTTCAATTTCAATGGCGTTTTCGATAGCGGGCAGGTGGCCTTGTTCAAACTGAATATCCACCGCCGCACCGATAATTTGAATTACTTTTCCGCTTTTCATATCTTTTCCTATGTAAGTGGTATAAACTAATTGTTGAGGGCCTCCGCCCCGTTTACAATGTCCAAAATCTCGTTGGTAATGCCGGCCTGGCGCACTTTATTTAATTTAACGCCCAGCGCGGAAACCAATTCCCCGGCGTTTTTGCTGGCGGCGTCCATGGCGTTCATGGTGGCGGCCAAGTTAGCCGCTTGGGCTTCCAGCAACACCCGGTACATGTTGGCTTTTACCAAACGGGGGACCAAAATCTGAAAGATTTCTTTTATACCCGGCTCAAAAGCAAAATCGCTTTCTTCTTTCTCATTGGGGATGAGCTCAAAATCAAAAGGAAGCAGCTTCTGCGCCACCAAATTTTGGCTGGCCATGGATTTGAAATCATTGTAAATCAGCGTGACGGACCCCAAATGATTTTGGAAAAATTCCTTCATCACCGCTTCGCCCAACAGTTCCGCATGGGCGTAAGTGACTTTAGGGAATATCCCCACGCTCTCATATACAATTTCCAGCCCCGGCATTTTTAAACGGGCCAAAAAATCACGCCCTTTTTTGCCGATGGCAAACACTTTGATTTCTTTGCCCTGGTTCTCTTTTAAAAACTGCAGCACGCGGCGCAAAATCACCGCGTTAAAAGAACCGGCCAAGCCTTTGTCCCCCGTAATGCAAATAAGGCCTACTTTGTCCGGGTTGCCCGTTTTGTTCACAAAGAAACGAGACGGCCAGCTTTCGGCTTCTTCCCCGTCGGCAGGCATGGATAAAATATCCATCTTCAGGTCGTCCACCATTTGCAACATCTTTTGGGCAAAAGGCCGCGCGTTTTGCATGGCTTCCTGCGCTTTGCGTATGCGGGCGCTGGAAATCATCTTCATGGTTTGCATGATTTGCTGCGTGGATTTAATGGCCTTGATGTTTTGCCGTATGTCTCTAAGCGATTCCATGTCCTGTCCTGTTTATTTCCGGCCGTAATGTGCGTCCAGCACTTTTACGTAATCGGCAATGCCGGCTTCCAAGGTATAATCGGGCGTATAACCCAATTTTTCTTTGGCGGCCGTCATGTCCGCTTGCGTTTTTAACTGGAAGAACGGATACGGATTATCAATGTATTCCGGTTCCAAGTTAAGGCCCATTTCTTTGTTTAAGCAGGCGATAATGGCGTTATAGTCGCGCGGAATACCGGTGGCGGCGTTATAAACGCCCGTTTCTTTGCCGTTATTGAGCGCGCACAAATTAATCTTTACAATGTCTTTTACGTATACAAAATCGCGCTGTTGTTCCCCAAATTTAAACACGCGGGGGCGTTTTCCCTCACGCATTTGATTATACAGCTGGAACACCATGCTGGCCATTTTGCCTTTGAAATATTCCCCGGGGCCGTATACGTTAAAATAACGCAGGCCGATGATGGTCATATCATTATTGTCTTCGGCAAATTGGCGGGCCACATTGTCCATAATCACTTTGGAAAAACCGTATACGTTTTCCGGGTGGGTGGGCTGCGTTTCCACATTGGGAACGGGACCGTTGCCGTATGTGGCGGCGGAAGAAGCGTAAATCACTTTTTTCACTTCGTTCTCGGCCGCAAAAGCCAATACGTTTTTAAAGGCTTCCACGTTTTGTTCCATCATGGCTTTTTGGTCCATTACCGTGGTATCGGTGATGGCGGCTTCGTGGAAAATAGCGTCAAAATACATATCCCGCGGCATAAATTTAAAACAATCCGCGGCGATAACGTCCCCTTTAAAACCAATCAGGTTCTTAAAGTGACCGTTCTTGGAAAAATCATCCATTACGGTTACTTCATGGCCTTGGGCTTCCAGGGTTTTGGCGATATTGCTGCCGATAAAACCCGCCCCGCCGGTTACCAAATATTTTTTCTTCGTATCCATGGGATATTATTTGCTCCCTTTAAAAATAGTTTTGAACGTATCCAACGCTTTGCGGATTTTTTCGTCCAGTTCTTTGGAAAGTTCGTTCGCGCTGTTTAATTCGTCCAGCAAGGCGGCTTGTTCCGCGCGCACATACGCCAAGAGTTGCTTTTCGTATTCGTGCACGTCGCTTACTTCCACCGCATCCAAATAGCCGTTTACGCCGGCAAACAGCACCAATACTTCCTCCCCTACGCGAAGCGGCGCATATTGGTTTTGTTTTAACAGTTCGCTCATGCGTTTGCCGCGGGCAATTTGGCGCTGGGATTCTTTATCCAGTTCAGAACCGAACTGGGCAAAACCCGCCAATTCCTGATACTGCGACATATCAATACGCAGCGTACCGGCCACTTTGCGCATGCTTTTGCGCTGAGCCGAACCGCCCACGCGGGATACGGAAAGCCCTACGTTAATAGCCGGTTTTACACCGCTTAAGAAAAGGCTGCTTTCCAAGTAAATCTGCCCGTCGGTGATGGAAATAACGTTGGTGGGAATATAGGCCGAAACGTCGTTCGCCTGCGTTTCAATAATGGGCAAAGCGGTAATGGAGCCGCCGCCGTTGGCGTCAGACAGTTTGCACGCGCGTTCCAACAAGCGGGAGTGCAAGTAAAAAACGTCGCCGGGGTAAGCTTCGCGCCCTGGCGGACGGCGAAGCAGCAAAGACATTTGGCGATAGGCCTGCGCGTGTTTAGACAAATCGTCGTACACAATCAGCACGTCTTTGCCCTGCCACATAAAGTATTCCGCAATCGCGCAGCCGGCATACGGCGCAATATACAGCAAGGAAGCTGGGTCAGACGCGGTGGCGGACACTACAATGGTGTAATCCATCGCGCCGAAATCCGTCAGCGTTTTGACCACTTGCGCCACCGTGCTCTGTTTTTGGCCTACGGCTACATAAATACAAATGCAGCGGTCCTTGGCGGGAATGTTCTTTTGGTTGATAATGGCGTCTACCGCAATGGCGGTTTTACCGGTTTGACGGTCGCCAATGATTAATTCACGCTGGCCTTTGCCTATCGGCACCAGGGCGTCAATGGCTTTTAAACCCGTCTGCAGCGGCTGTTTCACCGGCTGGCGGGCGGTAATGCCGGGGGCTACAATGTCCAGCGGCATCATCTTTTCGCTTTTAATAGCGCCCTTGCCATCCAGCGGGTTGCCCAGCGGGTCCACCACGCGGCCAATCATCTGCGCGCTGACAGGCACGCTGATTACTTCGCCGGTACGTTTTACGCTGTCGCCTTCGTGAACCAAATGGTCCGGCCCCATCAGCACGCAGCCTACGTTGTCATACTCCAAGTTAAGCGCCATGCCTTTTACGCCGTGGCCAAAGTCCACCAATTCGGAAGCTTTCACATTATTTAAACCGTGTACGCGGGCGATACCGTCACCCACTTGGATAACGGTGCCGACCTCGCTCAAGTCCGCTGACGATTCAAATTTGCTTATCTTTTCTTTGATAATATTGGTTATTTCTTCTGGTCTTATTGCCATAAATTACACCGTCTATTTGGTTAACTGTTCCTGCAGTTTTTCAAACTGGCGTTTGATACTGCCGTCTATCAGTTCCCCCTTACATAAAATCTTTACCCCGCCAATTAAAGACGGATCCGTATGATACGCCGCTTTCACTTTGCCCCCGTAGCGGGAAGAAAGGGCGGCCTCTGTGCGGGATTTTAACGCGTCCGTCAGTTCACTGGCGCTGAACACTTCCGCCCGGGTAATGCCCAAGCGCGCGTCCAGCAAAGCGTTTACGTGGCGCACAATTTCCGGCAGCAGCGCGTAGCGCTTGCAAGCCACCAGCGTTTCCAAAAAAGCCCGGGCGGCAGGCGCGCCGGCCAACGCTTCTTTTAACAGGCCGGTTTTCTGGGCGGCGGAAATTTTGGGGTCTTGCATAAATGCGTCCGCCGTTTGAAGCGCTTGCGCCGCGGCGGCTAATTCCTCGGCTCGGGCTTGCGCCTGTTGGGAGAACTCAGCCAACCCGTCATATGCTTGTGCGTAACGCTGGGCCAGTATTCTGTCTGAACTGTTCATAAATTACTTGCCTTGTACATCAGCCAATACTTTTTCCACCACTTTTTGGGCGGAGTCTTGGTTGATTTGCTGCTGCACCACCTGCGCGGCGGCCAGCATGGCGGTGCTGACGATTTGGTTTTTCACGTCAGCAAGGGCTTTGTCCTTTTCCGCCTGGATTTGCACTTTGGCCTGGGCGATTAAATTTTCCGCCTGAGCTTTAGCCTCTTCCAACAACTGGTTTTTTTGCGTTTCACCCATGGAAACCGCTTGTTGTATTTTTTTGGAAGCTTCCTCGGATATTTGCGCCAGTTTGGCGTCCAGCTCTTGCTTTATCTCTTCGGCCTGGGCACGGGCTTGCTGCGCTTGCTTTTTGTCATCGGCTATCTGCTGTTCGCGCTGTTCCAAACCGCCGATGATGCGGTTCCACGCAAATTTTTTAAGCAAATAGACCAGTAACAAAAAGTTACAGATAGTCAGTACCAGCACGCCGTAGTCCGGCTTTAACAAATCTTCCATAAATAGAGCGTCCTAACGGATTATTTGAGCACCAGCGTCAACAAGCAGATAACCAAACCCAACATGGCGGCGCCTTCTAACAACGCGGCGATAACAATCATCGTGGAGCGTAAGTCAGAGCTGGCTTCCGGCTGGCGGGCAATACCTTCCAAAGCGGCATTACCGATTTTACCCAAGCCCAAACCGGCTCCGATAACCACTAAACCGGCGCCAAGACCGGCGGCAATGTATTTAAGTGCTACGAGTTCCATATAATTACTCTCCTTTTGGGGCATTGCCCCATTGATAGATTTTTTAAATTAATGCGTATGAATGACCGATCCGGCAAAAATGGTGGTAAGCAGCGTAAACACATACGCCTGCAAAAACGCCACCAAAATTTCCAAACAGGTCATAAAAAGTTCCAGCCCCATGGCCGGCAGCAACGCCCCGGCCCCGGCGGCAATATGCATTTGCCCCACTACAAAAACAATAAGCAGCAAGCAAATAAGCACCATGTGCCCGGAAAGCATATTGGCAAACAAACGGATGGCCAACACGCATATTTTAATAATTAAGCTGACTACTTCCAAAGGGAAAATAAGCGGCACCAGCCAGCCCGGCGTGCCGGACGGAATAAAGCCTTTCAAAAACCCTACAAAACCATGGAATTTCAGCCCGCAATACAAAATAAGCCCGCCGGAACACAACGCCAAGGCCGCAGTAACGGAAATATTGGAAGTGGCGGTTTTCATGTTGGGAACAAGCCCCGCCAAAGCGCAAAAAAGCACAAATAAAAACAAAGTGCAAAAATAGGGCAGAAAGCGTTTGCCCTCTTGCCCCATGTTCGGAAGCACTAAACCGTCGCGAATAAAAACCACGTATTCTTCCATCAGCGTGGTTAACAAGCGCCCGCGGCGGCTTTGGCGTCTTAAAGAAATCCAATACAATCCTAAAAACAGCACAACGCTTACTGCAAACAAGGTAACGGTGTGCGTGGTAATGGGGAGACGAAAACCAGCCAGGGTGACCCCCCAGTCATGGTCTAAAATATGGTGAGAAATAATTTCAGCTACGTCCATCTTTTTGTTCTGCCTTTTTTAAATGTACATTCCCATGGGTTAGTTTACCGGCACCGCGGATAATTTGATACATGCCCAACGCAAACCCCGCAATGGCTCCCGCCACCAAACACCAGGGAGAAGTTCCCCAATGTTTATCTAGAAAATACCCGGCGCCTGCGCCAAGAATTTCAGACACGGCAAATTCCAGCCCCAGTGTGGTAATTTCTAAATGGTCCTGTTTGCTAAAAGGTCCCAGCGCCATATACTGCCCCAATTTATTTACCGGGCGGTAAGTACCTATTATTATTATAAAACAATTTACGGCAAAAAGCTATTGTTTTAAGGACCTACCCGCCCTTTCTTTTATTGTATTAAATAAAAAGACCCGGGAAAACATTTTTCTACTCTGTTTTACACCGCAAAGGCACCCTACAAAACAGATTGTTGAAAAAACCAAATAAAAAACCGGCCTTCTTAATTTAAGAAAGCCGGTATATGATGTGCCATCATTTTTACAAGGTAAAAGTAAATATTTTACTTTCGTAAGGTTTTAACTCCAGCACAAAACCTTCCGCGCGCATTTGCGGCGTAATGGAGATTTGCTCTTTTGAAAATTCCTCTTTCACTACCCCGTTGGGGACTTCGCTCCCTTTCATCGGCAAGCGGCAGCGGCTGGGCTGGGCGCTGTAATTAATCACCACCATTTTGCCCGTGCTGCGTTGTTTCCACTGCCAAGCCAACACATTTTTATAGGAGGCGTCTTCCTGGCTAAAAGCGCGTATTTCTTTTAAGGACCACTGCCCGCCGTGAAACTCCGGCGCGGAGGAAATCGTCAGCAAGCGCGCGTAATGGGTGGCCACGTCTTTATCCACGGGGAAAAAATCCTTTACATACTGGATAGGCAAACGCTGCGGCCGGCCCAAAAGCTGAAATAAATAAAACATACGCGCCCCGGGCAACGTGGCAATAATGGTGCTGGCCGCGAGGGATTTTTCTTTTCCAAAGGCTTTTAAACTTTCTTCTTCGTCATGGTTGGCAATAAACCGGATAGAGCGCATTTGGAACAAATGCTCCGCCCCCAAGTGGGCTTTAATGTCTTCCGGCGTGGAAAAACGAAGCCGGTCATACAGGATTTTATCGTAGGTATAATCAAACCCCATTTCTTGTATGTCCCATTCCAAACCCCAATATACTTCCGCAATAAAAGTAAATTCCGGGTATTGTTCCCGCACGGCGGCTAAAGCTTGGGCCCAAAATTCTTCCTTGGGCAGATCCGCGCCTAAAAACTCCCACCACGTGTCCCGGTGCACTTTATTGAGGCTCAGCATAGCCATATCACAGCGCACGCCGTCGCACTGTTGGGCTACTTTCAGTAAATTATCCAACATAAAGCGGCGGGTGCGGGGATTGAAATAATTTAATTGGGCCGTATCCGTCCATGGGGCAAAGTACGGGTCCCGCCCGTGGGCAATATATTGGCCTTTTTTGTTTTTAAAAAACCAGTCTTTATGCACGCCGGGTTCCGCCGTGCCGGTGGTAATATACAGATCCGGGTCCGTTTCTACGGTGGGAGCGTCTATGGCGGTATGATTGGCAACAAAATCCAATAATAAAGAAATCCCCATAGCGTTTAATTTGGCGCGCAGCTTTTTAAGCGCTTCCGGCCCGCCGAGGGACTCGTCCACCACGTAATCCGTAATAGCGTAAGGGGAAGAGATAATATCTTCAGAAGAAAAATTTGATGTTACGCTTTTTATGGCTTCTAACACTTCCGGATGGGTACGGGCAATATCACGCCCTTTCGGGCTTTCCTGCCAAACGCCCATAAACCACAGAGCGTCAAACCCCAAGGCCTTGATTTCCGTCCAATAGGAATCAGGAATTTGGTCCAGGGTAAACGCCCGCCCGTGGCGGCGTTCCAAACGCTTCAGCCACGCCCGAGTGTTAATTTCCAATATGTGCGGATTTGTGCGCATAAATAATACCCCTGTTTAGTTTATAGCACTTTTTTTGGAAGCTTGTAAATATTTTTTTACCGCCCGGTACATAAAGTAATATTTTGGCTTTTTCCACCCATAAAAAAGCCCCTTGCCGCTTTAGGGCAAGGGGCTTAAAAACATCAGGCGGGGTTATTCTTCATCTTGGGAAGCGTCTTCTGCCTTGACAACCGGAGCGATACGGGCAATTTTATCACCCGGCTCCATCTTGGCCAGCGTGACGCCTTGGGCGTTGCGGCCTACGGAGCGGATATCCTCACAGCGGACGCGGATCGTCATACCCTTTTCGGTGACAATCATTAAGTCTTTGCTTTCGTCCACCAGTTTAATACCCACCACTTTGCCGTTGCGTTCACTGGTTTTGATGGTAATCACACCCATGCCGCCGCGGTTTTGGCGTTTGTATTCGCTAAACTCCGTGCGTTTGCCAAATCCGTTTTCACAGACGGACAGCACGTCCGGCTGAGGGGCGTCGTTAGGCGCTTGTTCCATACCCACCACCACGTCGCCTTCCATCAGGTTGATGGCGCGCACGCCTTTGGCCGGGCGGCCCATGGCGCGCACTTGGTTTTCGTCAAAGCGGATGGATTTACCGTTGCGCGTGGCTACGATAATATCGGATTTGCCGTGCGTGGTTTGTACGCTGGTTAATACGTCCCCCTCGTCCAACCCGATAGCGATAATACCCGTTTTGCGGATATTGGCAAATTCCGACAGTTCCACACGCTTAATGGAACCATACCGCGTGCACATGGTGAGGAAAGTATTCTCGCAATGTTTGGGGTCAAAGTTTTCAATGGCTACGGCGGAGGTTACTTTCTCTTCACCCACCAGCTGCAGCAGGTTGACAATGGCTTTGCCCTTGGACATGCGGTTGCCTTCCGGTATTTCAAACGCGCGCAGCGCAAATACGCGGCCGCGGTTGGTAAACATCAAAATAGTGGCGTGGGAAGACGTTACAAACAAATGTTCCATAAAGTCTTCCTCTTTGGTTTTGCCGCCGATAATGCCTTTTCCGCCGCGGTTTTGGCTGCGGTACGTATCCAGCGGGATGCGTTTGGCGTAACCGTCGTTGGAAATGGTGATGACAACGTCTTCTTTTTCAATTAAATCTTCCATAGAGAAGTCCGTCATATCTTGGCCAATTTCCGTGCGGCGTTCGTCCCCGTAATTCTTTTTGAGGTCAGTCAGTTCGGCAACGATGATATCCAAAATTTTCTGCGGGTCCGCCAAAATGCCTTGCAGTTCGGCAATCAGTTTAAGCAGTTCGGCCTGTTCGTTGGCAATCGCCTCGGCGGACAGCTGGGTCAGCTGGTGCAGGCGCATATCCAAAATGGCCTGGGCTTGCAGCTCAGAGAGGCTAAACGTACTCATTAATTTCAGTTTGGCTTCGGCCGGGTCTTTAGAATTGCGGATAATGGCTACCACCTGATCCATATTGGCAATGGCGATAAGCAACCCTTGCAAAATATGTTCGCGCCGCTGGGCTTTGTTTAAATCAAATTTGGTGCGGTTGGTGATGATTTCTTTGCGGTGTTTTACATACGCTTTCATCACTTCTTTGAGCGATAAAATGCGAGGGCGACCGTCTACAATCGCCAGCATATTCACCGGGAAGGAAGTCTGCAGTTGTGTGTGTTTAAACAAATGGTTCAACACCACCTGGGCGTTGCCGTCGCGTTTGACTTCAATCACCAGGCGCATGCCGCGGCGGTCCGACTCGTCGCGTATATCGGAAATATCGGTAATTTTTTTATCGCGCACCAAACCCACAATGGTTTCAATGAGCGCGGTTTTGTTGACTTGGTACGGAATTTCGGACACGATAATCGCTTCGCGCCCGCCTTTGCGTTCTTCAATTTCCGTGCGGGCCTGTACTTTTACGCTGCCGCGGCCCGTTTCAAAATATTCATAAATGCCTTTGGTCCCGCGGATAATGGCCCCAGTGGGGAAATCCGGCCCTTTAATGATTTTCATCATGTCTTTGGTGGAAATGTTCGGGTCTTTAATATAGGCGATAATCCCGTCGCACACTTCCCCCAGGTTATGGGTGGGAATATTGGTGGCCATACCTACGGCAATACCGGAAGAACCGTTCACCAGCAGGGCCGGCAATTTGCCCGGCAATACGGAAGGTTCCTGTAAAGAACCGTCGTAATTGGGAATCATTTTAACGGTGTCTTTATCCAAGTCCGCCAGCATTTCGTCGGCAATGCGCTGCAGGCGGCATTCCGTATAACGCATGGCGGCGGCGCTGTCACCGTCAATAGAACCGAAGTTTCCCTGCCCGTCAATCAACGGTTTACGCAAAGAGAAATCCTGCACCATGCGCACCAACGTATCGTATACGGCGCTGTCACCGTGCGGGTGGTATTTACCCAGCACGTCCCCTACCACGCGGGCGGATTTTTTGTAAGGTTTGTTGTATTTTAAACCCATTTCGTTCATGGAATACAACACGCGGCGGTGTACGGGTTTTAAGCCGTCGCGCACGTCCGGCAAGGCGCGGCCTACGATAACGCTCATGGCGTAATCAATGTAATAAGACCGCATTTCGTTGGCGATGTCGCGCTGTTGGATATTGCCAAACAAGTCTACATTGGTGTTTTGGACTTGCGGCTGGTTATTTAGTTCTTCGCTCATTCTAAAAATCTCCTGTTACGGATAAATCGTACCCCGGCCGGGGAAAACCCCCGGCGGGAAAATTAAATGTCCAAGTTTTTGACTTCCAAGGCGTGCGATTGGATAAAATCGCGCCGCGGTTCCACACGGTCCCCCATCAACATGGTGAAGGCTTGTTCCGTATCGGCCGCGTCATTAATTTTTACTTGGATTAATTTGCGTTTGGCCGGGTCCATGGTGGTTTCCCAAAGCTGTTCGGGGTTCATTTCCCCCAACCCTTTGTAGCGCTGTATCGTGGCGCCGGAGGAAGCGGCTTCTTTCACCGCGTGCAAAAGTTCCGCCAAGCTGTATACCAGCACATCGGTCTTGCCGTTGTTTACTTTAAACAGCGGGCTCACGCGGTCCTTTTCATTCTCCACCGTGGGATAATTTTTAAACGTAAAGCCAAAAACTTCCATCTTTTTTTCACAGGCTAACAGTTTGCCAAATTCAAACAAAGATTGGTGTTCCGGCACCAGGCTGTCATTGCTGACTAAAGCCGTGTCTACGCCGTCGGCTTCCAGCTCGGCGCGTTTTTCTTCCATATATTGGTTTTCAAAATCGCGGTATTCCTGTTCCGTATAGAAATAACGGTAGCCGCCGCTTTGCAGCGGGGTGCGGTATACCGGTACGCGCCCTTCCGCCAAGAAGGCCAGGAAATCAGTCAGCGTAATGTTTTTTACTTCCAATTTAGCCAAGGTGTCTTCCACCTCGCGCAGTATTTTCAGCAAATCGCTTAACTGTTCTTGGGTCAAAGCCGTATTTTTAATGGTATCGGTTACCGTTACGCTGGCCAAGCCTTCTTTCATCAGCCATTGCTGCATTTGGTCTTCCGTCTGCAAATACTGTTCAGACTTGCCTTTTTTCACTTTATACAAAGGCGGTTGGGCCAAATACACGTGCCCCGCTTCAATAAGCGGTTTTAACTGGCGGTAGAAGAAAGTAAGCAGCAGGGTGGAAATATGCTGTCCGTCCACGTCGGCATCAGCCATTAAAATAATTTTATGGTAGCGCAGTTTGCTAATATCAAAACCGCCCTCCCCTTCACCCACGCCGGTGCCTACGGCGGCGATTAAATCGCGGATGGTATCGCTGGATAAAATTTTAACCAGCGGCGCTTTTTCCACGTTTAAAATTTTACCGCGAAGAGGCAAAATGGCCTGGAATACGCGGTCACGCCCTTGCTTGGCCGAACCGCCGGCGGAGTCCCCTTCCACCAGGAATATTTCGCATTTAGAAGAATCTTTTTCTTGGCAGTCCGCCAGTTTGCCCGGCAGTCCGCCCCCTTCCAACGCGCCTTTGCGGCGGGTTAAATCACGCGCTTTGCGGGCCGCTTCACGCGCTACGGCGGCGCCTACGCATTTTTCACAAATGGCGCGGGCGGTTTTGGGGTTCTCCTCAAAGAAAGTGGCTAAGGTTTCCCCCACCACGGAGCGGACAATCCCTTCCACTTCCGAGTTGCCCAGCTTGGTTTTGGTCTGCCCTTCAAACTGCGGGTGCGGAATTTTAACGGACAAAACCGCCGTTAACCCTTCTTTAATATCATCCCCGCCCACGGAAATGTCTTTATGTTTGGAAATATTGTTGTTTTTGATGTATTCGTTAATAATACGCGTCAGCGAAGAGCGAAAACCGCTTAAGTGCGTACCGCCTTCCACCGTGTGAATGTTGTTAACGAAAGAGAATACGTTTTCTGAATATCCCTCATTGTATTGCAAAGCAAAGGCAATATAATTATCCCCCACTTGTTTGGTTAAATAAATGGGTTCTGGGTTAATGACCGTTTTATTGGTGTTTAAATACGTAACAAATTGGGAAATTCCCCCCTCAAAATGGAAAGTGACGGAAGGGTTTTCTTCTTTGCGCTCATCAATATAAATAATTTTTACGCCAGCGTTTAAGAAAGCCAGTTCACGCAAACGGTTGCCGATGGTTTCATAAGAGAAAGCCACATCGCCAAAAATTTCTTTATCGGCGTGGAAAGTAACCTTGGTGCCGTGTTCGCGCGTA
Source organism: Candidatus Avelusimicrobium aviculae (assembly GCF_949292495.1). Lineage (NCBI taxonomy): Bacteria > Pseudomonadati > Elusimicrobiota > Elusimicrobia > Elusimicrobiales > Elusimicrobiaceae > Candidatus Avelusimicrobium > Candidatus Avelusimicrobium aviculae. The sequence continues at coordinate 63,629 of NZ_CASEZB010000006.1, read as the reverse complement.
TCGCCGATGATTTGCACTTTATCTTCCGGCTTGCCGCGGTGATAGCGCTGGAAATGCACGTGCCCGTCTCGGCGTACTTCCACTTCCATCGTTTCCGAAAGCGCGTTTACGCAGGATACACCCACCCCGTGCAAACCGCCGGATACTTTATAGGCGCCGCTGTCAAATTTACCGCCGGCGTGCAATACGGTCATAACCACTTCCAAGGCGGATTTATTGCGAAGTTTGGGGTCTTTGGCGGTTTTCATTACGTCTACCGGAATACCGCGTCCGTCATCCTGCACGGAGCAGGTCATATCGTCTTTAATGGTAACGGTAATAGTGGTGGCGCCGCCGGCTAAAATTTCGTCCACGGAGTTGTCCACCACTTCATATACTAAATGGTGCAAACCGGGCAAACCGGTGGAACCGATATACATGGCGGGGCGCTTGCGCACCGCTTCCAAACCTTCTAGAACGGTAATTTTAGAAGAATCATACTCCTTTTCTTTTTCTGCTTCAGTCATTAGATTGCTCCTTGTTTGCATGGCGCAAATTATAAAATCTCTATTTTTTGTATCCAGGGACGGTCAAAATGCTTATTCATTTCCCGTATCAGCGTTTCACGCTGGGTAAGCAAATGGTTTTTGGCTACACTGGCGGTTACTTTTACATACAATGTGCCGTCTTTTACCCCTTGCAAGCGCCAAAACTGCCCCCGCACGCCCGTTAAACGGGTCCACACATGGTCTAGCACCATCAAGCGGTTTAACGTCCGGTTCAGCCCGTTAAACGCGCCCCCTAACTCCTGGGTACTGTGCCATGCTTTGCGGGGAGTTTGGCCAAACTTCATCATTAAGCCCGTACCGGCATAATCACGTATTTAAACGTGGTGTTTTCCACCGGTTCAATAAGTACCGGCTGGGAAGCGTTCACAAAAGAGAAAGACACTTTTTCTTCCCCCACGTTTTTTAATACGTCAATAATGTATTGCGGATTAAAGGCTGCTTCAAAAGGTTCTTGGCTGTATTCTATGGGAAGCTCGTCCACAAATTCCATATTTTGAGAATTGGAAGACACTATAATAGCGTTATTTTCCATTTTGTATTTTACCGTGCTGCCAAACTCGCCAGAGCACAGAGCGGAACGGCGGGTGGAAGCCAGTAAATCTTTGGTAAACACTTCAAAACCTAAGTTTTTCTTAGTGGGAATTACCTGGTTGTAGTTAGGAAAATTCCCTTCAATTAAGCGGGAAATAAAGGTGGTCTCATTCATACAAAAGCTGACTTGGTTGGAAGAAACGTTTACTTCCAAACGGGCTTCTTTTTCCGGCTTGGCTATGGAAATAAAGCGGCAGACTTCGTTTAAAATTTTGGTAGGGATAATAATTTTAAATTCTTTAGACCCTTCCAACGGCGCGTGGGTGGCTAAAGCCAAGCGGCCGCCGTCCGTAGCCACAATTTCAAATTTTTCCGCCGTATTATTCCACAAAAGCCCGTTTAAAATATAGCGGGTTTCCTGGGTGGAAGCGGAAAAAGCGGTTTTTTCAATCATGTCTTTTAATTCCAACGGATCCATAGACAAGCTGTTGGATTTTTCCACTTCCGGAATGGCGGGATATTCAGACTTAGGGGTCCCTATCACCCAAAATTTGCTTTTGCCGGATTTGATATGAAATTTATTGTTTTCATCACTATAGAGATTAATTTCTTTATCGTTTGGAAGGTTTTTAATAATTTCAGAAAATTCTTTCATGGGTACCGTAATGCTGCCTTCTTCTTCCACTTCCGCATTGATATAATGCACGGTAGCCATTTCCATATCCGTACGGACGAGTTTTAATTTTCCGTCTTGGGCTTCCAATAAGAAATTATGCAATATGGGAAGAGTGGTGCGGGAAGATACCCCTGCTGAAACAATTTGGATTCCTTCCAAAAAGGTCTCTTTAGTTATATTTATTTTCATATCTATTAATCCTATTATTAATGTCCTGTTGATAGTGTTTATTATGTGGATTGGCCTATACGTTTCCGGTACTGTTATGTGTGTATAACCCGGTAATGTTATAAACACGCTCCACAATGAAAATTTTTATTCCCTTTGTTACGGCTTTGTACACAGGGGTTATCCACAGCTTGTTTACTTTTTATCCACAGCCTTAATATCCAAAATAATTTGGTTGATTTCCGCTGTAAAAAAGGGGTCCGCGTCTATTTTTTCTTTAATTAAATCCCGCGCGTGGACAACGGTGCTGTGGTCTCTGTTAAATTCCCGGCCTATTTCTGGCAGGGATAAATCCGTGAGTTCCGTAGCCAAATACATGGCTATTTGCCGCGGCCAAGTAATGGACTGGGTTTTGCGTTTGGAGTTAAAATCCTCCATATTAATCTTAAAGTGTTTACCCACCACTTTTTTAATCAAATTGACGTTAATAGCCAATTTTTGTTCTTCTTTGGCTAATGTATCGGCCAACACTTCCTGCGCTACGCCGATAGTGGGCGTAATGCCGTGGGAAGTGCAGAAAGACACTAAACTGAAAAAAGAACCTTCCAATTCACGGATATTGGTTCTGATGCCTTCCGCGATAAAAGCCAATACATCATCCCCAATATCAAAATTAATACTGTCTCTTTTTTGGCGTAAAATAGCGATGCGGGTTTCCACATTGGGCAGTTTAATTTCCGTTACAATACCGGATAACAAACGGGAAGAAAGACGTTCTTCCAGTTGTAGTTCCTGAGGGGTTTTGTCGGACGTTAAAACAATTTGTTTTTTATTGTCAAACAAAGCGTTAAAGGTATAAAAAAACTCGGCCTCGCTTCCCACTTTAGTGGTACCGACGACAAATTGTATATCATCCATTAAAAAACAATCCAACTGATGATATTTTTTTCGGAAGTTTTCCCGGTCTTTGTTTACTACGGAATCCACATAATCGTTTACAAATTCTTCGCCGGATTTATACAGTACGCGGGCGTTGGGATTGGTTTGTAAAATTTTATTTCCTATGGCGTGCAGTAAATGGGTTTTGCCTAGTCCGGGCGTGCTGTAAATAAATAAAGGATTGTTTTGGCGGTTTCCTAATTTATTTACCACGGCTTCCGCCATGCGGTAGGCGAAACGGTTGGAAGCCGATTCAATAAAATTATCAAACGTAAAAGAAGAATTTAAATTGGATATAAACGGATTGCGTCGTATGGGGGCCGCCACAGCAGGTTCTGCCACAGTGGGAGCCGCGGGAGCCGTTTCTTTTATAATGTAATTAACGGTGATTTGTGCGCCGGCGTGTTTTAAAAAAGCGTCTTTAATAATATGTTCATAACGCTCTTTAATGGTTTTGCCCCAGAATTGGTTAGGCAGCTCAATATCCAATACATTATTGGCGTAACGGAACACAGCCGGCTTTAACCACATATCAAAGCTGTCTGTACCCAAAATAGTTTCAATTTCTGTTAAAATAGCAGCAGGTATACCGTTTGAAGTTACATTATCCACAACATATTCCGCCATTCAAAAATATATTGTATATGATACTACTTATCCAACGTTCGCGTCAATTACAATAAACAGCAAAATAACGTTAAAAGCCTAAAAAACGGGTTTATTGGAATTTTTAAATTTTTTGGCTGTTCACCCCTATGGAATGGTTTTAAAAACGCTTAAAATGAAAAATAGCCTTAAAAATCATTAAAAAGCCTAATTACTTTTAATCCTTGTTAAATGGGCTGGAGGGATATATAATAGCATTGTCAGCGGGATAGAATATATTATAAAATAAATAAGAAAAATTATTAATAAGATAGTTTTAACTGACATAATAGACAAAAGAAATACAAAAAGGTATATTCAATACAAAGGATGAAAAGAGGGTATATTATGACCAAACAATATGAAGTATATAAATGCAGTGTTTGTGGAAATATAGTGGAAGTATTACACGCAGCCGGCGGGGAGCTGGTGTGCTGCGGGCAACCGATGAAACTGCAAGTACCCGGCGAAACGGACGCCGCTACCGAAAAACACGTACCCGTTATTGAAAAAATAGAAGGCGGGTATCATGTAAAGGTAGGTTCCGTGGAACACCCGATGCAGGACGTACATTGGATTGAATGGATTGAGCTTATTTGTGAGGAATGCGGTAAAATCCAGCGCAAATATTTAAAACCCGGGGACAAGCCGGAAGCGGATTTTAAAACTCCGTCCAACAAAGTGCTGGTGCGGGAATATTGCAACCTGCACGGTTTGTGGCAAAAAGAAAATTAAGGATGACTGCTGAGGATTTTATGCAAGCTGTTAAAATTACAGACAAAGTATATTGGGTAGGCGCCATTGATTGGAATATCCGTGATTTTCACGGATATTCCACCAAGAAAGGCACTACATACAACGCGTTTTTGGTGTTGGGTGACAAGCCCACGCTGATTGATACGGTGAAAAAAGAATTTTACGGGGAAATGATGGCGCGTATTCAAAGCGTGATTGACCCGAAAAAAATAGAAATTATCATTTCCAACCATTCGGAAATGGACCATTCCGGCGCATTGCCCCAGGCCGTAGCGGCTATTGAGCCGAAAGAAGTGTATGTTTCCGCCATGGGAATGAAAGATATTACCGCCCAATTTCACCAGGATTTAAATTTAAAAATAGTAAAAACCGGTGACCGCATTGACGTAGGGGGGGACACCATTTCTTTTGTGGAAGCCCGCATGCTGCACTGGCCGGACAGTATGTTTTCTTACTTAGAGAAGGAAGACGTATTGTTCACAAACGACGTTTTTGGCATGCATTACGCCACTTCCCAATTGTTTGACGACGAGAACGAAGAACGCCTGTGGCTTTATGAGGCGGAAAAATATTACGCCAATATCGTGTTGCCGTATTCCGATATTGTGCTTCGCTTTTTAGACCAGGTGACCAAGATGGGGCTTTCTCCTAAAATCATCGCGCCGGACCACGGTTTTATTTGGCGCAAAGACCCTTCCAAAATCGTTCAGTTATACGCCAAATGGGCGGCCCAGGCTCCTAAAAACAAAGCGGTGGTATTGTATGATACCATGTGGGGCAGCACGGAAAAAATGGCCGTGCAAATTACCGAGGGGCTGCGCCAAGGCGCTACAGAAGTGAAACAGCTTTCCATGCACAGCTGTCACAGAAGCGATGTGGCGACGGAAATTTTAGACAGCAGCGCGCTGATTATTGGAACGCCTGTATTAAACAGCGGTATTTTCCCTGCCATGGCGGATGTGCTTTGCTATTTAAAAGGATTGCGCAAAAAAGGTTTGGTGGGTGCCGCGTTTGGTTCTTATGGCTGGAACGGAGCCCCGATAGACGAACTGACCAAAATGTTGGAAGGTATGGGCGTACAGGTGGTGGCTCCGGCGGTAAAATCATTATTTGTGCCGGATGAAAAAGCGCTGTCTTCCTGCCGGGAATTAGGCCTTTTGGTCAGCCGGGAAATTGCCAAAAAACTACAATAAAAAGGGGGGGCTATGCTGCCCAAAGAAGTAGGAGAATCGCTTAGCTATATTACATACGGTTTGTATATCGTTACGTCGGTAGACGGGGAAAAGAAAAACGGTTTGATTGTGAATACCGTTTTTCAGGTAACGGCAGAGCCGGCGCGCGTGGCTATTTCTGTAAATAAGAACAGTTTAACGCACGAGTATATATCCAAAAGCGGTAAGTTTGCGGCCATGCCGCTGGCTCAAAACACTACTTTGCCTTTTATTGGAATTTTTGGTTTCCGCACAGGGCGTAATTTTGATAAATTTGCCAATGTGCCGTATAAGATGGGCCCGTCGGGCTGCCCGATAGTATTAAAGGATACGCTTTCGTATATGGAAGTAAAAGTATTTAATACGGTGGATATGGGCACGCATACCTTATTTATCGGGGATGTGGCCGACGCGGATATTTTATGCTGTGAACACGGCGTTCCGTTAACGTATGAATATTATCATACCGTTATTAAAGGGAAAACGCCCGAAGGTGCCACGCACCGTTAATTTTTAAAAGATATACCCTTAGGGGAGGTTAACTATGATTAAATATGTTTGCGAAGTTTGTGGTTATGTGTATGATCCAGCCGCGGGTGACCCGGATAATGGCGTTGCGGCCGGAACCGCTTGGGAAAATGTCCCGGAGGGGTGGGTTTGCCCGGTTTGCGGGGTAGGTAAGGACCAGTTCAAGGCTCAAAACTAGCGTAAAACGCAAATTTGAAAAAAATGCTTAAAATTTAAGCATTTTTCTGATATAAAAAAGGCACTGTTTTCGGCAGTGCCTTTTTATACTTATATAAGCTCTGCTGATTTAGAAATTTGGTACAAATACTTTAGATAGTTTAGCACTTAATTCCAAAGAACTTGCTATAATAAACTTATGAAAATTTTATATGTTATTACAACCACGTGTGTGGGGGGCGCGGAACAATCCATGGCCCAATTAGCCGCTTATATGAAAGCGCAAAAAGCGGAGGTGAGAATTGTCTCTCTGCGTACACCGGGTGCGATAGGGGTGCAGCTGGCCAAAGAAGGGTTTAAGGTAGATACGCTGGATATGGAAAATATTCCTACCCCTATGCAAGCGTTTAAATTACGTCAAATCATTACCTCTTTTAAGCCGGATTTGGTACACGCCATGTTGTATACGGCCATAGAACTATGCCGCGCTTTGCGCTATATAACTAAATTTAAATTGGTCACTACGCCGCATTTTGATATGTCTAAACAGCCGGCTTTTTTGCAAGCGTTGGACCGTACCTTAAAAAGTATGGACCAAATGTCTTTTGCGGAATCTCTCTATACGGCGCAATATTTAATAGGCAACCAAAAGTATTTAAAGGACCGGGTTTATTTGCTTCCTAACAGTATAGACCGTAGCCGTTTTGCGCGGGATTTTACCAAACGCCAGCAAATGCGCGCGAAGTGGGGGGTTTCCATGCGGGAGACGGTTTTTATTTGCGTGGCGCGCTTAGTCCCTGAAAAAAACCAAAAACTTTTATTAAAATCTTTTAAGAAAATGTTGGCTAAAGTTCCTTCCGCGCGTGTAGTATTGGTGGGAGATGGACCGGAAAAGACGGAATTGGAAATATTTGTTACATCTAACGACTTAACCGGTAAAGTAATTTTTGAGGGGCAAAAAACCCAGGTAGACGCTTTTTTATCCGGTGCGGATGTCTTTGTCCTGCCCTCTAATGTAGAGAGCTTGCCGCTGGCTTTACTGGAAGCGCTGGCGGCCGGGTTGCCTTGTCTGGTAACCAAAGTGGGGGATATGCCTTTATTTGTGGAACATGGCCGCAGCGGTTTTGTATTTAAACCGGGCGATGAAACCATGCTTAGCTGTGTCATGACGGAGCTGGCCGTAAATGAGCCCTTGCGCAAAAAGATGGGGGAAATATCGCTGCAAATAGCGGAAAAGAAACTCATCAATAACCAGCAAGCTTACCAAAAAGCTTATGAAAAGTTAGTTAAATAGTTTCCACGTGAAAACTGATAGGAGTCTTTATGGAACAACGTTTATTTACTATTGCGTGTGTGATGTATGTTTTTGCCCTAATTACCCGTTATCTGAATAAAAAGAAAGTGTTGCATACTTCTTGGCGCTTTGGCATATGGCACAGCGCTTTTTTATTGTGTATTTTAGGGTGCGGTTGGTATGTTGTTTCTTTTATTATATCCAATGGTTTAGGGGGGGAGTCCATCGCCCCTGGTAAAAGAGCTTTTGTGTATTTGTGTATATTGGCAGCCGTTTTTTATGGTTTAAAATCCGGCTATGAAGCCAACCAGGATAAGCGGGATAAAATCCAAAAGGCGGATTTAGATTGGGCCAATACGGTTTATTTTGCCGGGTTTGTAGCCTCTTTTGTGATGTTCTTTTTTATACAGGCTTTTAAAATACCCTCTGCTTCCATGCGTGATACGTTGTTGGAGGGGGATCATTTATTTGTTAATAAAGCCGTGTACGGGTTTCGTATTCCGTTAACGGATATCCGTTTTGGGGAATTTAAACCCATTGAAAAGGGGGATATTGTTATTTTTTCTTTCCCGGCCAAAGACAAAAAACAAATGAACTGCGGCGGTTACCAATATGGCAAAGATTATGTAAAGCGCGTGATTGGCATGCCGGGAGATAAAGTGGAAATACGCCAAGGGCGCGTATGGATAAATGATGAGTTGGCTCCTTCCCAGCCGTATGAAAAGTACCAAGACGTAGAAAGAATCGCCCCGGAAGCGGAATATGACCAGGAAGCTTATCAGATTTTATGGGCCAAACACCAGTTGGATAATGAGCTGGGATTGGAACTGCGTGACAGTATGGGCCCGGTTATTGTACCCGAAAACAGCTATTTTGTCATGGGGGACAATCGGGACGATTCTTGCGATTCCCGTTTTTGGGGCCCCGTCCCGCGGGAGAATATAAAAGGAAAGGCTTGGTTTATTCATTGGCCGGTATCCCGTTGGAGGATTATTCAATAGTTTCCACGTGAAAACTGGGCTGTTGCTTTTCTTTTAGATTTTATGGTTTAATATATAGGTAGCTTACGGAGGAATTCTATGGGAGAAATAATTTGTATTGCCAACCAAAAAGGCGGCGTGGGGAAAACCACTACATCTATTAACTTAGCCTATGCGTTGGCTACCTTAAACCGCCAAGTTTTATTGGTAGATTTTGACCCGCAAGGCAATGCCGGTTCCGGTTTGGGGGTAAATTTAGAAGAAACGGACAAATCCGTCTACCACCTGCTTACCAAAACGGCCCGCTTTGAAGAAGTGGTCCGCCAAACCGCTAATGAAATGCTGGACGTGCTTCCCGCTTGTAAAAATTTAGCGGGGGCGGAAGTAGAACTAGTTAATGTCAGCGGACGGGAAAATATGTTGGCGGAAGCGTTAAATCCCTTGCGCTCTATGTATGATTTTATTTTGATAGATTGTCCTCCCTCATTGGGTTTGCTTACGTTGAATGCTTTAATGGCGGCAGACAGCGTAATCACTCCCGTACAATGTGAATATTATGCCATGGAAGGCTTGGCCCATTTTATGACCACTATTGGCAAAATTAAACAATTTTTAAACCCCCGTTTAAAGCTGGACGGCGGTATTCTTACCATGTATGATTCCCGCATGAATCTTTCCAAACAGGTGCTGGAAGAAGTAAGCCACTTCTTTGGGGATAAAGTGTATAAAACCCCAATTCCGCGCAATATCCGCTTGGCGGAAGCCCCCAGCTTTGGCCAAGCAATTTTTGATTATGACCCCGCTTGCCGGGGGGCTGCGGCTTACATAGATTTAGCGGCGGAATTTTTAAGCCGCCGCGGTATAGATGTTACAGATTATAAAAAAGCCGCCTTTACCGGCCCGGCGGCCTATAATTATGATTTCGGAGGCTGATTTGTATGTCCAGACAAGCTTTAGGCAAAGGCCTTGACGCCTTACTCAAACAAACCCGGGAAATGGTGGAAAACCCCGTCTCCGCCATACAAGGAAGCGGCAACCAAGTAGCTAAAATTGCCGTATCTAAAATCGTTCCCAACCGTTTTCAGCCCCGCCGGGTGTTTAATGATGAGAAACTGGCTGAGCTTGCCCAGTCCATTAAAGAGCACGGCCTTACCCAACCCATTGTAGTGGTGTATGACGCGGGCTTGGATAAATATGAAATTGTGGTGGGGGAACGGCGTTTTCGCGCCAGCCAGCTGGCCGGGCTGACGGAGATTGACGCTATTATCCATAAACATTTGGATGATAAACAAATGTGCGCGTTGGCGCTTATTGAAAATATACAGCGCGAGGATTTAAACCCCATAGAAACCGCTTTGGGCTATAAAAGTTTAATGAGTAAGTTTTATGTTACGCAGACGGAACTGGCGGCGTATTGCGGCAAGTCCAAAGCGGCGGTGTCCAACTCGCTTCGCTTGTTGGAATTGCCGGAAGAAATGCAGCAAGCCTTGCAGGACGGCGTGATTACGGAAGGGCACGGCAAAGCGCTTTTAATGGTAACGGACGCGGCCAAAAGAACCGCTTTATTTGCTAAGCTGCAAAAGAATAAAATGTCCGTCCGCCAGGCGGAAGACGCCGCCCGCGCTTTAATGGTGCCGGCCGGCAAGCCCAGCAAAGCCGCCAAACCGGTGGAAATTACCGCTTTTGAGTCTGACTTGCAAACGGCCCTGGGCACCAAGGTAGAAGTAAAATGCGGAAAAAACCCTAAAAAGGGTACGCTGGTTATCCATTATCATTCTTTAGATGAACTGGATAATATAGCCGGCCGTTTAAAAAACAAATTATTATAAAAACCCTCCTACATGGCCCCGGGAAATTTCCCCGGGGTTTTTATTTGCGAAAAATATTTAATCCTTGCTTTTTGGCTGTATTTTATGGTTCTTTTATAAAAACAAGCGTTTTATGCGCCTTGTTTTTGTAACAGAGAACACAAAAAGCCTCTTTTTAGCAAAAAAGCACTTTAGGGCCGGGATTAGCAACAAATCAACAAAGTATATTAACTGCCCTGTAAAAATAATAAAGACAGGGCTTTTTGCTTAAAATAAAATTCTCCGACGAGAAAAAAGCTGTTTCCCCCTCTTTTTTAGTTGAGAAAGGCTCTTTTGGGGCGAAAAGAAGCGCAAAAACCAAAAAGTTAGTTAAACTAATTTTTAAACCCCATTCTTTTGCTGCGTTTTCTTTTTTGATTTGTTATGATTTTAAAATGGATAACAAAATCGTTTTTTGCCAAAGCTGCGGTATGCCTTTATTAGACAAAGAATCTTTAGGGACCAATGAAGACGGCACTCCCAACCCGCAATATTGTGCCTATTGTTTTCAAAAAGGAGACTTTACGGCTGATTTGACCATGGACGAAATGATAGAAACCTGCGTGCCGTTTATGATGCAAGGTCACCCGGAACTTTCTTCCCGCCAAGCCCATGAAATGATGCGATTGGTGCTTTCTTCGTTAAAACGCTGGAAGAAAAACAATTAAAATTTTTCCAAAACAAAACCCCCGCTTGTTTTTACGGCGGGGGTTTGTTTATGGCAAAGCGGTTTATACGGTTGCGTCCGCTTCGTAAAACTCCCGTATGGCGTCACACACGCGCTGCACTTGTTGGGGAGTAATTTCCGGAAACATCGGCAAAGAAAGCACTTCCTGGCAGGCTTTTTGCGTGTGCGGAAAGTCTTGCGGGTCCAAATGTAAGTGGGCATACGCCGGCTGCATGTAAAGCGGTATAGGGTAATACACCGCGCAGCCTATGGAGCGCTTACGCAAAAAATCCATCAATTCGTCCCGCCGTTCCGCGCGTATGGTATAGACGTAAAAAGACTGGCTCCACCCCGCCGGCGGCGTGGGGGGAAGCGTTACCGGTACCCCGGCCAGGCCCTCTTCATACCAGGCGGCGGCTTTACGGCGGGCGTCTGTCCATTCTTCCAAGAGCGGCAGTTTTACGCGCAAAATAGCCGCTTGTACTTCGTCCATGCGCAGGGTAGACCCTTCCCATAAATATTCATAGGCTTTGTCCGGCGCGCGCCCGCAATGGCGTAAAGAGCGGGCTTTGGCGGCTACGTCGTCATCGTTGGTGGTGACGCAGCCGGCGTCTCCGCAGGCGCCTAAATTCTTGCTGGGATAAAAACTAAAAGCCCCCGCCGTGCCTATGCCACCCACGCAAACGCCGTCCGCTTGGGCCAAATGGGCTTGGGCGCAGTCCTCAATTACTTTTAACCCATGCTCATTAGCCAGGTGCATAATGGCTTCCATATTGGCGGGATAGCCATATAAATGAACCGGCAAAATCGCTTTGGTGTTTTTGATAATTTTGCGTTCTATATCCTGCACGTCTAAATTATAAGTGCGCGGGTCAATATCGGCAAATACAAAGCGGGCACCCGTTAATGAAATGGAAGAGGTGGTGGCCATAAACGTAAAAGGCGTGGTGATTACTTCGTCCCCCGGGCCAATACCGGCGGCCAGCAAGGCAATTTGCAACGCACTGGCGCCGCTGGAGCAGGATATGCAGTGTTTTACGCCAATTAATTCGGCAAATTCGGCTTCAAATTGCTGGGTTTGCGGGCCAAGCAGCCATTGGTTGGAATCCAACGCTTCCAAGGCCGCTTGGTGAATGCGGGGTTTTAAGGATTGGTACTGGGCTTGCAAATTAAATAGAGGGATAGGCTCGTCTGGCATAAATGATCCTGGGTTTATTTATATAAAGATTTAACTTCAGGCATTTCTAATAAATCTTTTGTAATTTTATAAAATTCCCGCCCGGTGAATGTGGCGGTAATGGCTACTACAAACAAATTATCCTGCTTGGTTATTTCTTGTTTTAAAATGGAAATATTGTGGCTTTCAATCCGGCGGCAGATGTCCTCTACCACGGCCCATTTGGGTGTGCAGAGCAGGTAAATAGTGTCATAATGTTTTACAAATTCCAGCAGTTTGATGGTTTTGCGCACACCCAGCTGAATAAGCAGAATGGAAGCGGCAAACAAAGAAGCCAAAATATATTGTCCATATCCCACCGCCATGCCGATAGCCGCCACCAGCCACACGCCGGCCGCGGTGGTTAAGCCGGATATTTTGTTCCCGTCACGCAGGATAGAGCCCGCGCCGATAAAGCCCACGCCGGTTACAATTTGCGCGGCGATGCGGCCCGGATCTCCGCCAAATTCTCCCATATATTGTGAAAGAATCGTGAACAGCGTGGCCCCCAAACAAATTAAGCAGTTGGTGGCGTAGCCGGCGGGTTTATCATGGTATTGGCGTTCCATACCCAAGGCCCCGCCCAAGATTAACGACAACACCACTTTAATTAAAATTTCATCCATAGCTTTATAATACCATAGACATTACGGCAAAGTAAATTACCATAAGCGCAATTCCCACCGGCAGCGCTTCGCGCGCCCATTCTTTGCTTTTGATGTTTAATTTAGAAGCGCAGATAATGTTGGGAATATTGCCCGGGATTAATAATCCCCCGGCCAAAATTAAAGACATGGTTAAAAACACCAATGTTTCCTGCCCTAAAGCCGGCATAATTTCTATACTGGCCAGGGTGGCGTTGTCCAACACGGCGGAGAGAGAGTTTATCCAATATAAAGCGTATTTGGAAAGTTTGGTAATGGTTTGCGCGGCCAGCGGTTTAAGCCCTTCCCCCAGCCAAATAAGCGCGGCCACAAACAAATACACTTTTCCCGCGCGCATGAGAATGGTTTTATACGTTTCCCCGCGGCTGTTTTCCTGCGCGGGCTGGGTGAGTTTTTTGCCTTTGCCCAGCCGCGCCGCCAAGACGGCAAAAAGTAAAATGCCGGGCAAAATCCACACGCCCATTAATTTAAGCAGGAAGAAAAAGTCCGCATAATACGGGGCGTCTTTTAATTTAGCCACAATAATAGTGGAAAGGGGCTCCCCAATAGGGGTAAGCACCGCCCCTAGACCGATGGCAAAACAAATGTACACGGTCAATTTGGTTTTTAGGCGGGGTTCCAAATCAAGCAGTTTCACCATTTCCGCCGCGGCCAGCGCGGCTACAATGGCGGTAATAATGCTGGACGTTAACCCTAGTATCAGCACGGCGGAAAACAACAAAGCCCGGGGTCCGGTTTTCTTTTCCAGCCAGTGCACGGCATGCGCCAAATACGCGCCGAACTGTTTAAACAATACTCCCAGCACCAACACGGCGGCCGTGATGGTGAGCGGCTCTTTTAACCCTTCGGCCACCAAGTGCCCGGACCATAAACCGGAAATACTGACGGCCGTTACCCCGCACACCAACAAAAATATTTCCAGTTCTTCTTCTATTTTGTGTATTAAAAAAGGCAAAGTCAGCGCGGCCAACACAACGAGAGCCAAGGCTCCCATTGTAAAGGCGGAATAGGTTTGTAATTCCATAAAAAGTCTCCTGTCGCAAAAGATTTTATATTATAAAAAAACCCGCTGTCCGTTAGGGCAACGGGTTTGTGTCCGTGATAGCCAATTAAAAACGGCAGCCGATTTTTAACATGGCGCTTAAATAATGATAACTGCCTTTGCCCAAGGCGTCCGAATAAGAATCGTTTAAATCCAACAAGTTGTAACGTCCTTCTACGCCAAAGATGACCGTGTCGTCAATATCAAATTCCACCCCGGCACCAATCATACCCGCCCAGCTGGTGCTGTTGAAAGTTTCGTGGGTGTCATCGTCAAATTTCTCTTTAGAGAACATATGCCCAATACCCAAACCGGAAGTAATATATAAACGGGTGGGCTGGGAGGGGAAGAAATTAAACCGCCCGATGATTAACCCCGTAGCGATACCGGAGGTGTATTTGGCTTGTTGCGTGCCGGCGTTAAATTTATCGCCGCTGGCAAAGCCTGTATAGTTACCGTCTAAACCTAAAGTAAAGAACGGCCCAATGTTGCGCAGAAAAGCCAGCCCGGCGGAAAAACCGGTTTTGCCGATTTCAACTTCTTGCCCGTTATGGGTCCAACTGCTTTGGGGTTCGGCCACGCCGCCATAAAATTCTACGCGGGTGGTGTTATTGCGCAGCCCGTATTCTTCCAGGCCGTAATAATCATGGTAAGCGTCTTTGGCAAAAGCGCCTAAGGGGGCCACCGTTAATACAGCACACAACAAAATGAGTTTTTTCATACCGCTCCTTTACAAGAGATAAGTTAAATTATTGTAACTGTTTTAAAGCATTTTTACAATACGTTATAGCCCGCGTACAATGGCCAGCGGACCCTGCGGGTTTTGAAAAACGCCGCTTTCCACATCTTTTACCACTTGCTGCCATTGGCCCCGCGCTTTGAGTATTTTCTCAGCCAGCTCCCGTACGGCTCCCCGCCCGCCGGTTTTGCTGGTTACGTACAAAGAAGCTTCCTTGGCTTCCGGCACGGCGTTGGGCACGCTTAACGGCAGGCCTACTTGTTTTAAAACGCCTAAATCTATTAAATCGTCTCCCACAAAAGCAATTTCCTGAGGGGAAATGCCGCGGGTTTTTTGTATATGCTCCAACGCGCGGGTTTTGGCGGAAATATTGTAATATAATGTGTCCATTCCCAAGGCTTTGGCCCAAAATTCTAAAGTAGGACTGTTCCCTTTGGATATAATGCCGGTGGAAATGCCGCAATACCTTAAAAACAACAGTCCCATTCCGTCTAAGGATTCAAAACGTTTAATTTCCCTTGCGGTGCCGGTTTGGTCTGTAAAAAAACTGAGGGTGCCGTCCGTCATTACGCCGTCCACATCGGTTAAAAACATTTTAATTTGCTTTGCTTTTTGTTCAAACACGGTATCATTCATAAAAAGTTCCTGATATAAATTATAGCTTTTATTGGTGTGCGCTTTGTTTGAAAATTATATAATGAAATTATGAAGAAATATTGCCTGTCTCTTTTGGCTTTTTGCCTGACGTTTACAGGGTGCACGCCCAAAACAGTCATCAGCCGCACGTATGATTTTAACCAAATGCAACGCATAGGGATTATGTCATTTGAAAGCAGCTGGTCTTCTCTGCAAGGGGTGGAAAACCTGTTTGCCAAGTATTTAATCAGCGCCGGGTTTAAAGTGGTGGAACGCGCGCAGCTGGAAAGCGTTTTGCAGGAGCACAATATTTCCGTATCGGGTTATTTATCCCCTCAAACCACACGGGAAATAGGCAAAATTTTAGGGGTGGACGTATTGCTGGTGGGCGAGGTAACCGCTTACACGCCAACCCGTACGGAATTAACCATGGTAGCCACCCGCCGCACGGAAAGCCGCCCGGTATACACGCAGGATGTCATGCAGCTGCCGGACGGGTCATACGCGGCGTATTCCCGCCGGGTGGGGACGGAATATTCCCATTCCAGCGAAGTTACCCCCCAAGAATACACCATTAATGCCCAAGTAGGCGTGATAGCCAAACTGGTGGACGTGGAAACCGGCGAGGTGGTGTGGATTGGTTCAGATGACGCCGAAGGTTCCAGCGCTTTGTCCGCCGCGGATTATTTGGCCCGCGTGTTGGTAAAAAGTTTCACCAAAGAATTGGCTAAATTACAAAAAGAATGAAACGCAAAAACCAAGGGCTGGAAGGCGGCTACGCCCAAGCTTGTATAGAAACTATCTTTATTTTTTTTAAAGCAATAACCGTTTTGGCGGTGTTGGCGGTGGCGGCTTTGGTGGCGGCGCAAAGTTCCGTGGCGCCGGTAAGCACCCGTTTGCTTACGGCGCTGACGATTGAATACGCTTCCAAAAACTTAAAGCCTTTCCGCCCGTATTTTCCGCAACCGTATTTAATCCAATTAGAAGAAGAGGAGTAATAAGAGGTATTTTATGTTAGACATTAAGCATATCGTTGCAAACCCAGAAGAAGTAAAAAAGCGCCTTGCGTTGCGCAAGCCGGAACTGGCCGGACAAATTGACTGCGTACTGGAACAATATTCCCATTATAAAACCGTGTTGGCCAAGGTGGAAGAACTGCGCGCCAAACGCAACGAAATGTCTAAAAACATCGGCAAAATTAAGAAAGAACAAGGCGACGAGGCTGCTAAAGAAGCCATGGCCCAGGTGGGCAAACTAAAAGAAGAAATGGCCGCCAAAGAAGCGGAATTGGAACCGCTTAAAAAACAAATAGACGATGCCCTTTTATCCATTCCCAATATCCCTAATGAGCATATTCCCGTGGGCGCTTCGGACGCGGATAACCCGGAATATCTGCCTTGCACGATTGCTTTGCCCAAATTTAATTTCAAACCGCTGGACCACCAAAGCATTGGGGAAAAATTAGGCATTTTGGATTTTGCCGCCGCTTCTTCTTTATCCGGCAGCCGGTTTGCTTTGTATAAAGGGGACGGAGCCCGCTTGGAACGCGCCATTATTTCTTTTATGTTGGACATGCACGCCAAAAAAGGCTATACGGAAATTTTACCTCCGGTCATTGTTAATGAAGAAATTTTAGTGGGAACCGGGCAGCTTCCTAAATTCCGCGAAGACATGTACGAGCTGGTTGGCGAACCCAAACAATTTTTAATTTCCACGGCGGAAATTCCGCTTACCAATTTAAACCGCACCCGCACTATTGCCGAAGCGGAACTTCCTATTAAATTAACCGCTTACACGCCGTGCTTTCGCAAAGAGTCCGGCACTTACGGCAAAGATACCCGCGGTTTAATCCGCAACCATCAGTTTAATAAGGTGGAACTGGTGATGCTTTCCCATCCGCAGCATTCTTATCAAATGTTGGAAATTATGGTTTCTGACGCGCAGGAAGTGTTAAAAGAATTGGGGCTGCCGTATCATGTGGTGGAGTTGTGCAGCGGGGACATCGGCTTTTCTTCCGCCAAGACCTATGATATTGAAGTATGGATGCCCAGTGAAAACCGCTTTAGAGAAATTTCCTCCTGCTCCAACTGTTTAGACTTCCAGGCCCGCCGCATGGGCATGCGTTTTAAAAACGCCCAAGGCAAACTGGAGTATGTTCACACGTTAAACGGCAGCGGCTTAGCCGTAGGACGCACGTTTGCCGCCATATTGGAAAACTTCCAGCAGGAAGACGGGTCTGTCATTATTCCGCAGGCCTTGCGCCCGTATTTCGGCAAAGATAAAATTGAGGCCCAGAAATAATGCGTAAATGGCTGGCAGGTTTTATAGGGGCGGCGTTGCTGGCCGCCCCGTCTTATGCGGAGATACAGCTCCCCGCGGAAGTAATGGCCCAAGCGCGCGAAGGCATTAACGGCGTATACAGCTTGGATTTTGACGTTGCCCAACAAAACATTCAAAAAGTATTTTCCCAATATCCGGATCATCCTTTCGCTCATTTTGGCAACGCCATGATTGCCTGGTCCCGCTATGAATACGAGTTTGAAAAAAGCGACGAAAAACAACAAAAAGTTTTTGAGCAGATTCTAGACGATTCTATTTCCGGCATTAAACGCTGGATGAAACAGCACCCCGATGACCCCAACGCCTATATGGGTATTGGTGCTTTATACGGTTTGCGCGCCATGTTCAGCATGCGCAACCGCAGTTGGATTACGGCCTATTTTTCCGGGCGCAAAGCTATTTCTAATTTGGAAAAATCCCTAGAGTTGGACCCTACCTATTACGACGCTTACTTCGGCTTGGGTATTTACCAATACTATGCGGGGACGCTCCCTTCCGTTATTAAAATTTTAGCCAAAATCGTTGCCATTAAAGGCAACCCGGACGAAGGGGTAAAACAGCTAAACCTGTCCCGGGAGAAGGCCATGTTCACGGCGGACAGCTCCAAACTGATTTTGATTGAAATACAAAATGTAAGAGGGAGCAAATATTATAATCCGCAAAAGTCGTTGGAATATATCCGCCAGTTGCGCGCCAAATATCCCAAAAACCCTTTAATGCATTATGTGGAAATTATCTGCCTGTATGAAACCGGTAATTTAGATGAAGTAACCCGGCAGGCAAACCAATTTTTAGAGCTGATAGGCAAAGACCCTTTTTATAAAGATATCTACATATCGCGCGCTTATACGGCGCTGGGTACGGCGGCTATGGCGCGCGGAGACATACTAGGAGCCCGCGCTGTGTTTGAACAGGGCAAACTTGCTTTAAAAGACCAAGCGGTAAGCCGCTGGGGGCTGTGGAATGAGCTGCGCCTGGGGCAGGTATATGACTTGCTGGGAGAAAGGGATTTAGCTGTAAAACAATATAAATATGTATTGTCTTTCAAAGATAAATGGGGCTTTGATGATTTAGCCAAATCTTTACTGAAAAAGCCTTATGTGTTGCCGGAAGGGAATGACCCGGGGCCGCTTCCGCCGCTGTAAAAATTTAATCCCGCCGTATGGCGGGATTTTTGTTAATTGCCAAAGGGTTTTGAGTTTGGTAGGATAATAACATCTATGAAAAAAGATAAAAATTTTTATATTGTAATTGTTTGTTTGTTTTTAAGTTTGGGATTTGGCTGCGGAAAAACGGATACTCCTATGCAGAAAAATCCGAAAGCGGCCTCTGCGTCCGAAGAGAAAAAAGTCGTGCTGTCTTTGCATGAGGCCGCCATAGACGGCAATACCCTTTCTATGCAAATGTTGCTGGAACAAGGAGCGGACCCGCGCGGGCTTAATGAGGACGGCTACTCCCCGTTGGAAGTGGCTTTACAGGTAAATAATGACCGCAGTGTGAAATTCCTGTTGCAAAACGGCGCCAGTGGTAAAGATTTAGGGAAAGACGGGCGCCCGCTGTGGGTAGCTTATGCCGGAAGTATGACTCCGGAGTTGGTGCGTTTTATGATGCCGGGAGATGCTTCCGCCGAGGAAGTTTATCAGGCTTTGTCCGGCGCTATTGCATATAATCCAAAAAGTTTGGCCATAGAATATATCTTAAGCAAAGCACAAAGTTTTCCGGATTTTTCTTCCCGGTGTTTTTGGCCTGCGGCCTTGGTCAGCAAAAACCAAACGGAGGTGGATTCTTTGCTTATCCGCAATATTTTGCCTATTGACGGCTGCCCAGGTACAGAGCAAGACGCGCCTTTATTGGCGGCCGTAAAGCAAGGGAATGAAAAACTGGCCGCCAGCCTGCTTTTATTAGGGGCAAATGTCACCACGCGGGATAAAGCTGGATACACCGCTTCTTATTATGCTTTAAAGGCCGGATTTAAAGAATTGGCGGAAAAACTGGTGGCGGAAGAAGAAAGAATCCGGGTAGAGGAATATGCCGCGGTGCTGGCTCGTAAAAAAGCGGCGGCAAAGCGGCGCGCCGGAAGAGGGGATTGTTTTATCCGCAGGGAAGACGGCTCAGTGGAGCCCTGCCCCTCCTTGTGATTTTAAACCCGTCTATGAAGACGGGTTTTTGTTTGCAGGAAAAAAGAATAAAAGTACTCTTCTTTTTGTAATAGGAAGAACGCTGCCGTGGCTTGCTGTTTCTTTAGCAGGCGTTACGGCGCGAGAGTGATACGGAGATAAATGATGAAAAAACAACTAGCAATCACCCTGGTACTGGGTATAGTAAGCGTATGGGCACCTCCCATACAGGCGCAGGCAATAGCCGCTCCCAAACAGGCGGTAAGCATTTTTTTGGAGGAGCCGTTGCCTTGGGTCATTCTGGGCTGATGGAGAAAGAGGTAGACCCTGACTCCGATGGTAATGATGCTTTGGATTGGGGCTCTTTAGCCGGATCTTATGGGCTGCAATACATTTATCGGGTTCATGACCGCTGGTCTTTTGGCTTGGAATATAATGGCAATAATTTTGACGATGCCCTTCAGAGCCGAGGAATTCTGTTCCCGCCGTTTGGCTGGTGGGAGAGAGATATAGAAAGCCGCATGAACGTACATAATATGTTGGCGGTGGGCCGTTTTACTTTTAACCCGCAAAGCAGGGTGCGTTTTTATGTTCCGTTTGGGGCGGGTGTGGCGCGCAGCAAAGGGACGCTGGAAGTAAGCGAAACGAATTTGGTGTCGTCGCAATATCTGCATAGCAAAACAACCGCTATGGATACGTCTTTTGCCTATTACCTGGGTTTAGGTATGGAAAAGCAGTTTGCCAGCCATTGGGCTTGGGGATTGGAAATGCGTTACCAAGGTTTTTGGTTTGATAACGGCGGATATAATTTGGCGGGAGTATCCGGCAAGAAGCGTCACGGATATATTTCCGGTTTATTTAAACTGTCCTATTTATTTTGAAACAAGGATTATAAACAGCCTTATATGCAAAAGACCCCGCCTAAAAGCGGGGTCTTTCGCATAAAACGGCTTTATTTTTTTAACGCCAAGTAACCCATTAAACGGTAAATGAGTTTAGCCGCGTTAAATTCGGTAATGGTGTCTGCCTTTCTTTGGCAGGCTTCCACCACGTCTACCGCTACAATTTTTTTATGTTTTATTACTTCGCGGAACAGGTCCAACGCTTCATACCACATAAAACCGCCGGGCTGAGGCGTACCCGTAGCCGGGATGACGGACGGGTCAAACCCGTCTACGTCTATGGTGATATAGACCGTATCCGTTAATTTTTTTAGCACTTGGGGAATTAATTTTTTAATATCACGGTGTTCGTGCATTAAAAAAGTGGTTACTTTGCCCGCGTTGCAGTATTGTTTTTCTTCGCTGGCAACGGAGCGTATCCCCACTTGCACCACAGGCACCTGGCGGCTGGCCGGGTATAACGCGCAGGCGTGGCTTTTGGGTGTGCCTTCAAAGGTTTCCCGCAAGTCGGCGTGGGCATCAAAGTGCAAAATGCTCAGGTTTTTGTATTTTTCAATATACGGCTGGGCCAATGCCTGGGTAACGGTATGTTCCCCGCCGATATAAAAAGGAACGGCTTTATATTGCATTAAGTTGCGCACCGTTTTATCAATGTGTTTAAAAACCGTATTGGTGGAACCTTTGCAATTTACCGCAGGGCAGGTATGAATACCCAATTCCCAAGTTTCGGTTTTGGTTTCTTCGTCCCAAAGCTCAATTTGGGTGGAGGCTTCAATAATGGCTGCGGGGCCTTTGGCGGTGCCGTGCCCGTAGCAGACCGTTTTCTCAAACGGTACGGGCACTACCGCAAATTTACAAAGGGGCAGAGAGCTGTTTTTGCTCTCTAGCCCCATAAACTTATCGGTTTGTACGTTATCGCTCACAATGTTACCGGTGATATTATTTCACAAATACGGCAGCCGCGACGACGGTGGTCCACATTCCTTCCACGCAGATGGCGGATTGGGTAATGTTGGTGGTGCGGACGATTTTGCCGCTCATGCGCCAGATTTCTTCTTTCTGGTCCCAGGTGGTATTGTTGTCAAACTCAATACCCAAAGTGGTGGAAAGCATAAGGGCGGCCAAATCTTCGGCGTAATCGCCGGCTTGTTTGTCCGTCTCGCCAAAGCTGTGGTGTTCCGATATATAACCGTGGGTTTTTTGCCCTTCTTTCGGAATAGCCAGCCCGACGGACGCGGAAATTAAGCGGCGGTATTCGTTGCTTGTGTTTCTGCTGATTACGCAATGCAGAATTTGGCCCGGGCGCAATTCTTTAAGGCCTTTTGTAACAGGCACCGTTTTGCAGCCGGGAGGGAAAATGCTGGAAACAGGCACCAAGTTAAAGCTGGCGATTTTGGCGTCTCTCAACGCTTCTTCAAAGCTGGCCAGTTTTTCTTTGTGTCTGCCGATTCCTTTGGTAAGGAATATCTCTTTGGGTACAAAAGCTTCGTACATTTTTATTTTTTCCACTAATTCCTATTGTGAATTAATATAATATTAATTATAACAAATAAAAAAAGGAAAATCCTTTCTTTACCGTTATAACCGGGTACGGATTTTTCTTATTTTTCAAACGGTTCCAAAACCGATACAATAAGTGTAATATATTCCAATGAAAAAAACAAAAATAATTTTACTGGTTTTATTGGTCTGGGCGGTGCCCATGGGAGCGATGTGTATGGAAAGCATGTTTAGAAACGGCGTTTTACATTTTGACTATAAAAAAGAAGACCTGGCCCCGGCCGAAGCGGCCGCCCGCGTCCAACTGGAAAAAGACCTGGCGGCCCTCATTGCCATCCCCGCCGCGCAGCGCACGTTTGAAAATACCATTTTAGGCTATGAAAAAGCTTTTGACCGTTACGGCGAAGCCTTGGGGATGAGCGGATTTCTTTCCTATGTCTCCACGGATAAGGAATTTAGAGACGCGGCCCTGGCCCTTCAAATGCAAATCAGCCAATATATGGTGGACGTAGCCACCCGGCGCGACGTGTACCGCGCTATCCGCGAATACACGGACACCAACCCCAAGCTGGAAGGGGAAGAAGCCAAGCTGGTTAAGGATATGCTTATTGGTTTTAAAAACAGCGGTATGGATTTAAATGACAAAGATTTGGAAACGTTCAAGGCACTTAATAAACAAAAAGCCGAATACATTATGAAGTTTGACAAAAACGTGCAGGAATACAAAGACCCGCTGCCCGTTACGCGCGAGGAGTTAAACGGGCTGGGAGAAGATTATATCGGCAAGCTGGAAAAAACACCCGACGGCAAATACCTAGTTACCCTGGATTACCCGGATTACGTTCCTTTCATGCTTAACGCCGATGACGAACCGGCCCGCAAAGCGTTGGAATTTAAATACAACCGCCGCGGCGGGGAAGAAAATATTGCGCTGTTGGAAGACACCGTTACCCTGCGCCGCAAAATAGCCAAACTGTTGGGTTACAAAACCCACGCCCACGCCAAGTTGGAAAACCGCATGGCCAAAAACCCGGAAACGGTATTTGCTTTTTTGAAAGATTTGGAAAAGAAATTAAAACCCATGGCCAAGCAAGAAGACAAAGAACTTATTGCTTATAAAAACGCCAAAACCGGTACCAAAAACAAAACCTTGGCCGCTTGGGAAAGCGGATATTGGAGCAACAAATACCGCAAAGAATATTTAGAGCTGGACAGCGAAAAGATAAAAGAGTATTTCCCTTCCCAAGTAGTGATAGACGGCATGCTGGAACTTTTTGGCACGGTGTTTGGCATCGCTTTTGAGCCGGTGGATATCCCTACTTGGCACCCGGACGTAAAAGCCTTTAAAATTGTAGACGCGCAAAGCAAAGAATTACTGGCGTATTTTTATATGGATTTATACCCGCGCGAAGGCAAATACAAGCACGCCGC
Source organism: Candidatus Avelusimicrobium aviculae (assembly GCF_949292495.1). Lineage (NCBI taxonomy): Bacteria > Pseudomonadati > Elusimicrobiota > Elusimicrobia > Elusimicrobiales > Elusimicrobiaceae > Candidatus Avelusimicrobium > Candidatus Avelusimicrobium aviculae. Next base: position 40,095 of record NZ_CASEZB010000006.1, on the reverse strand, counting down.
CTGTTTTGATTTGGTTTCCGGCGAGCTGAAAGAAGACGGCACTTACCAACCCCCGTTTGTGGCTATTGTGGCCAATATGAACAAGCCGTCCAAAGAGACGCCTTCTCTTTTAAAACACGGCGAAGTGGAAACCTTGTTTCACGAGTTTGGACACGTGCTGCACAACGCGTTGACCAAGGCCAAATATTCCGCTTTGTCCGGCACCAATGTCAGTTGGGATTTTGTGGAAGTGCCCAGCCAAATGCTGGAGCGCTGGGCGTGGGACCCCTCCGTCTTAAAATCCATCAGCAAACACTATAAAACAGGGGAGCCTCTTCCGGATGATTTAATTAAACGCATGCTGAACGCCAAAAACTACGGTGCCGGCGGACAGTACTTGCGGCAGAACTTTTTTGCCCAATACGATATGACGCTGCACACCCGCGCCAAAACGCCGGATTCCACCAAACTGTATTTTTCTTTAACTAAAAAAATACGCGGCGGAGCGCTGCCGCTTACCCCGGGCACTATTCCCCAGGCGTCTTTCGGGCATTTAATGGGCGGGTATGACGCCGGGTATTACGGGTATTTGTGGTCTGAAGTGATTGCGGAAGATTTTTTTGGTGAGTTTGCCAAAGCCGGTCTTCGCAATCCGGAAATCGGGCGGAAATTCCGCAAAGAAATTTTAGAGCGCGGCGGCACGCTGGATGAAGAGGAAATGGTGGAAAATTTCTTAGGGCGCCAAGCTTCTAACGAGCCGTTTCTTAAATCCATTGGGCTTAGCAAATAGGAGATTTTATGAGCGTTGTAATTGGTATAGACGTAGGCGGTTCCACCACTAAAATTGTAGGTTACCGCGCGGACGGGAAGCTGGTTTCCATGCAAAAAGTGGAAGCGGCTGACCCGCTTACCTCCGCCTATGGAGCGCTGGGCAAGTTTATTAATGAAAACAATTTATCTTTAAAAGACGTAACCCAAATCATTTTAACCGGGGTGGGCTCCTCTCTGTTTAAAAAAGACATTTACGGCATTCCCACTTCCGGCGTGGATGAGTTTGCCGCCATTGGTTTAGGGGGGCTGGCTTTGTCCGGCAAGAAAGAAGGGCTCATCGTCAGCATGGGTACCGGTACGGCTTTTGTGCGCGCCGGCAAAGAAGGCATTGTCCATATCGGCGGCAGCGGCGTGGGCGGCGGCACGGTGCTGGGATTGTGCGGCAAAATGTGCGGGGCCAGTTCTTTTCGCACGGTGGTGGAAATGAGCCAAGGGGGAAAACTCTCCCACGTGGATTTAAATATAGAAGACATCAGCAAAGGCGTTATTCCCACGCTTCCTCCGGAGACCACCGCTTCCAATTTTGGCAAAATGGAAGACGGCGCCACCCCGCAGGACATTACGCTGGGTATTTTAAACATGACGTTTCAAACCATTGGCATGATGGCGGTTTTCGCCTGCCGAAATGACGCGGTAAAAGACGTTATCTTAACGGGAACCTTGTCTCAAGTTCCTTATGCCAAGCGTGTGTTTGACGCTTTGCAAAAAATGCACAAAGTAAATTTTATTATTCCTAAAAACGCTATTTACGCCACGGCAACCGGGGCGGCCTTGTCTTTTTTGCAAAAAAAGGAAAAAAATAAAAAATGAAAGCAGATGCCAACGCATATAAAAAATCCAGCTTTGGGCCGGCGTTTTTGTTCTTAAACAAAAAACAACGCCAGGCGTTGGCTGTATATTATGCGTTTTGCCGTTTAATGGACGATATCGCCGACGAACCAAACGTGCCGGACCCGCAGGGCCAGCTTCTTTTTTGGCGGGAAGAAATCGCCCGCGTATATGAGGGGAATCCCCAAACCCCGTTAGGGCAGTCTTTAACGGGACTGGTAAAGGATTTTGATATCCCTTCGGACCGGTTTTTGTTGCTTATAGACGGCATGGAGGCGGATTTGCAAGGCCGCCGCTACGCCACGTTTAAAGATTTAGAGTGGTATTTATACCGTGTAGCCGTGGTGGTGGGTTTGGCTACGTTAGATATTTTAGGCCTGAAAGGGGAGAAGGCGCAAACTCTTTCCTTGGCGCTTGGGGCGGCCGTGCAAACCACCAATATTGTGCGTGATGTGCGCGAAGACGCTCTTGCCGGGCGCGTTTATTTGCCGGCGGATATGCTGGCGGAAGAAGGCCTTACTTTTCAAGACGTGCTGGAAAACACCAAACAGCAGCAAATGGCCGGTGTGCTGGCAAAAATGGCGGGGATATCCCGCGGGCTGTACAGCCGGGCGGGCGACGCTTTGGCCGGGTGCGCTTGGCGTGTGGCGTTGCCTTGCCGCATTATGGGCTGGGTATACCGGGCAAATCTTGCTAAAATAGAAAAAACGGGCTTTATCTTTCAACATAAAATAAAATTAACCCGTATGGAAAAATTGACCAACATTGTATATGCATTATTTAGAAATTTATAAAAAAATCTCTTGTTGTTCGTTGTGCGCCCTGCTTGCGGCCAGCGTTTACGCCGCGGAGTGGGACGAGTGCATGGAACAAGGTAAAAAACAGTTTTCCGCGCAGAATTATTCATTGGCGCAGGATACTTTTGCCCGTTGTATTAAATTGGATAAAACCAAGCCGGACGCGGAACTTTCCCTGGCGGGGGTACTGCTTACGCAGGAAGATTTGGGCGGGGCGGAGAAGCATTTTCGTTCCGCGTTGAAAAAGATGAAACGCAACTCTCCCTATTTATCATACACCTATTCCATGTTGGGGGATATCGCGTTAAAACGCCAAAAATATGAAGAGGCGCTGAAATTATACGATCAATCCCTCACTTATAACGCGGCTAATGTAAACTCTTTGGTAGGCAAAGGGGTTATTACGGAGTATCAAGGGGATAAACTGGGTGCTTCTGACGCGTACCGTTCCGCCTTAGCGGTGGAGCCGCTTAATTTAGTGGCCCGGAAACGTTTAATCAATTTGGAGCCGTATTATTTAACGGACGCGGAAATGCTGGACGCGCTGAAACAGCGTTATGCCGTGGCGCCGGATAAAAAAGAATTAGATGAAAAAGACAAAGAGCTTTTTTCTCAAATTCACCGCGCGGAGCAGTTGCAGGGTGTCGCTTATTTAAAAAGCAAACACAGCAAGCTTCCTCCCGGTTATGTGGTGGAGTTGTACCGGGACAGCGAATTTTCGCGTGAAGTGCTTACCCTGACCGGCTATAAAGCGCTGCAAAAACAGTTAGGGCAGGACGCCGTTTCCGCTTTTCAAAAAGCAGGGGTGCCGGTGCGGGACGTTTTTGAATTGCGTGATATGCGCGGCAATAAAATTTTTAACCAAGACTCTACGCTTACGGACAGCGGATTTTTTGTATTTTCCGAGGCGCTTCAACGCCGCAAAGCGTTTCTGCTCCCCAGCGAGGCCGTCCCTCCCACCAAAGAACATTTGCAAAAAGTGCAGCGGCAAGTACAAGATTTACAGCGTGCCGGATATATGGAAATATCCCGTTCGGACTTAAAAAATATTGAAAATAAAACAAAATGCTCTTTAGATACTTTGCGCAAAAAAATGGGTGTATATGTGCTGCCTGTTACCAAAAACAATTTGCGTTATTTTATTTTAACCCGTTCCAACGAGGATAAAAAAACCATACCGTACTATTATTTTATGGAAGCGCAGTCCCGCCGCAATCCACGGGTTCAGGTGCCGCAGAATTCTTTAGTGGAAATGTATAAGCTGTATGACTACTCCGTCTGTTCTGACGACGGCGAACTATGGGAATAATTCTTTTTGCAGGTTTACACACCGCCGCATGACGCGGCGGTGTATTTTTATGAAAGCAATGCATTTCTTGTTTTTAGGGTGGTTTCTTTGCATGGGGGGTGTTTCCTTCGCACAGGAGTGGCAGGGGATATTGCAAAAAACTGCCGCCAAAGCCGCCCGTAGCCATGCGGGGCCGCGGTCGGAACAACTGTTGCGGCAAGTGGAAAAATCTTTACAAAAAAACAAACACGCTTGGCTGCACCGCGCTTATCAAGAACAAGCGGATTTGGTTGAAGATTTTATGGGTAAAGACTGCGGCCCGTGGCTTGCCGGCTGGGTGCGCCAAAGCAACCGTTTGGCTATAAGCCGCCGCTTGTTTAAAGAAAAAATATCCCGCCGTTTGCTTCAACGTAAACAGCCTGTTTTGGAAAATACACTTAATTTGCCTTTGGGGCGTGCGGCGGATTGGGCGAAACAAATTCCTTCCCAGGCAAATATTATTTTTATAGGGGAATATCATCTTCCCAAAGTCCAAATACAAGCAGCCTCTTTGTTGAAAGCGTACCAGCAGATGTATCCTAACCGGCAGGTTATTTTGCTGACGGAATTCGCTTCGGATTCTTATCCACGCTTTTTGTCTGTAAGAGAGAAAGAAGAAAATGCTTATTTGGAAAAGTTTTTTTCTCTGTTTCCTAAAAGAAGCATTAAAACCGCCGGTTTAGAGGAAAAAGCCTGCATGAATACGCAAGTAACAAATTTTTCCGGCACACATATCAGCAGCAGCGTGCTGGGGGTTGCCGTGCGCAACGCGCATTGGCTAAAACGCATTTATAAATGGCGGGCTCAATATCCGGATGCCGTTTTCTTTGTGTATACCGGGGGCGGGCATTGCATGCTGGATGAGCTGTTTTCCCTCGCGCGGCATTTTTCCCCGCAGGAAAGTTTTGTTATTTCTTTTTTGGTGGCGGGGTACAAACAAGAAGTTTCCCAGCAGGAAATGTTTCACGCCTTTACAGACTGGCGTTTTTATAAACCGGGAGTATTGTTGTGGAAAAACCGCCTGAAGGGGCGTTACGCCGGATTTGATATGCAAATTATTTTAAAAAAATAAATGCGGAAGTAAACCAAAACCCCGGGTAAAATCCCCGGGGTTTTTAAAACGTGTTAGGCTTTTGTCTGCCGGAAAAATTATTTCCCGGCGGCGGCAATCAGGTCTAAAAACTCTTGTTCCGTAAGTACGGCAACGCCCAGTTCCTGCGCTTTTTTTAATTTGCTGCCGGCATCCGCCCCGGCCACCACATACGCCGTTTTTTTAGATACGCTGCCGCTGGTTTTACCGCCGTATTCTTTGGCTTTTAATTCGGCTTGGGCGCGCGTCATGGTGGTTAGTTCCCCGGTAAACACTAAGGTTTTCCCCTCAAAAATATTGGCGGAAATTTGCTTTTGGGGTTGGGTAAAATTCAGCCCCGCTTGGCGCAGTTCTTCTAGTTGTTGACAGGCTTTAGGGTCCCGCATAAAATCATACACGCTTTTGGAAACGGCTTGCCCCACTTCCGGTATAGCCTGTAATTCTTCCAAAGAGGCGTTCATTAACGCGTCCAGCGTGCGGAAACGGTCCGCCAGCAGTTCGGCCGTTTTGGCCCCTACAAACGCAATGCCCACGGCAAATAACAGCCGGGCCAATGTGCGGTGTTTGCTGGCTTCAATGGCGTCCAAGAGGTTTTGGGCTTTTTTGTCTTTAAAATTTTCTAAACTTAGCAAATGCAGAAAAGTTAAACGGTAGATATCCGTAAAGTTTGTGATGTATTTTCTTTCTAAAAGTTGGTCTACGACGTTTTCTCCCAGCCCTTCAATATCCATGGCGCCGCGGGAGGCAAAATGCAAAATGCGCGCGCGTATTTGCGCGGGGCAGGCGGGGTTGACGCAATAGTAGCCTACTTCGGCTTCTTCTTTGTATACCATGCCGCCGCAGGAAGGGCATTGCGCGGGAGGAAGAACCTCTTTTGTCCCCATAGACCGGGCCACTTTGATTACTTTGGGGATTACTTCCCCGGCGCGTTCTATGATTACTTGGTCCCCCACGCGTACGCCTAGGCGTTTTATCTCATCAAAATTATGCAGCGTGGCGTTGGAAATAATCACCCCCGCGCAAGGCACGGGTTCCAATTCCGCCACCGGGGTGATAATGCCGCTTCTGCCTACGGAAAAAACAATATCCTTTACCGTTGTGGTGGCTTGCTCCGCCGGGTATTTGAATGCAATGGCCCAGCGTGGGCTTTTGGCCGTATTGCCCAGCACGCGCTGCCATTCAAAAGAATCCACCTTTACCACCAGCCCGTCTACGTCAAAAGGCAGGTTGTGGCGTGTGTCGTTAAATTGGTTGTAAAAAGAAATGACTTCTTCTAAGGATGATGTTTCCAGCCGCACAGGCCCTACCGCAAACCCCCATTGGCGGCACAGGCGGATAAACCCGCTGAAGCTGTCCGCGGCGATGTCTCCAGCGCCAAAGGAGTGGGCAAAAAATTTAAGCGGGCGTTGAGCGGTAATGGAAGAGTCTTTCTGCCGCAGAGATCCTGCCGCCGCGTTGCGCGTATTGGCAAAAATATTTTCCCCCAGCAGGCGTTGTTTTTCATTTAAGCTTTGCAAATCTTTTTTTTCTAAGTAAATTTCCCCGCGTATTTCCAAGGGGGCGGAGGGTGCATGGTTGAGTGTATGGGGAATGTCTTTTACCGTCAGCACGTTGGGGGTGATGTCTTCCCCGGTTTTGCCGTCCCCGCGGCTGGCGGCGGTAACCAATTGCCCGTTTTGATACGTAAGGGAACAGGAAATGCCGTCTATTTTGGCCTCTACCACCATTTTAAAATCCGCGCGTCCCAGCAGTTTTGCGGCGCGGGCGTGCCATTCCCGTATATCATCTGCCGAATAAGAATTATCCAAAGACATCATGGGCACGGCATGCACAACCGGGGAGAATAGTCCGCTGGCTTTGCCGCCAACGCGCTGAGTGGGGGAATTTTTGGTGCGAAACTGAGGGTATTTGTTTTCTAAATCTTTCAGCTGTTTGTAAAGTTCGTCATATTGCGTATCGGACAGGATAGGGTTGTCCAAATTATAATAAAGGTTATTATGATAATTGACCAGCTTTTTAAGCCGTTCAATTTCTTCTTTGGGGTTAAATTCCATATCCGTTATTTACGCTCTTTTTTTAATTGGTCTAGCAGACCATTGATAAACTTGCTGGAATTTTCGGTAGAGTATTTTTTGGCCAGTTCTATGGCTTCGTCTATAATGGCGGGTACAGGGGTTTTTTCCGGGCTGAAAACCATTTCATACGTGGCCATGCGCAGGATGGAACGGTCCACCGCGGACATGCGGGCAACCGTCCAGTTTTTAGCATAGGCGGATACCATTTTGTCTATTTGCGGCAAATGGGATAATGTTCCCTTTACCAAATCTTCACAGAAGGGATAACAGTCCGCCAGTTCTTTTCGGTAATCTTGAGCGTAATCCAACACATCGTCTATATCCAATTCTTTCAGGCTGTCCGCGTAATAAAGGGATTGTAAAGCGTTTTCTCTGGCTGTTCTTCTGTTGCTCATAGCAGTCCACCTTCAAAATTATAAATGATCTTGTGTAAATTTTAGCAAATTTAACGCTTTTGCGTCCTGTATAAAAAGGTTATTGCGCGCGGTGTATTTTGCTACAATATTTTTATGAAGAAATTATTCTTGTTAACCTCTGTTTTTATGTTGACCGCCTGCGGCGCCACCGCCCCGCGAACCGGGGCCGACCGGGACGCGCAAGGCTGTATCGCCTCCGCCGGATATACCTGGAGCTCTGTGGCCGGGGACTGCCTGCGTTTGTGGGAAGCGGGCGTGCGTTTGCAAAACGCGCAAGATGAAAAAGCCACAGCTTCCGCTTTTGTCATTATCTCTGCGGACGGATCCCTTACAGAGCTGTTTTTGCCGCAGGGGGAACCCGTGGTATTAAACCGCACGCTTACGCCGGACGGCCCTATCTGGAAAAAAGCGGACCTGCGCCTGGAACGTATGCCGGACGGATGGTTTTTGTACCAGGGGGATCTGCTTATCTACCAAGCGGGCAACCCGCCGGGCTCCTCTCGTTGACAGGGATAAAAGGAAGTTGATATAATAAAAAGGTCCCCTGATGAGGGGGGACATTTTTGTGCACAATAAAGATAATTAAATGGCCAGATACGATATTAAAAGAGAATTTAAAAAAGATTTATACAGAAGAAACCAGAATATTCGCGTGCCGGAAGTTAGACTGATTGATTCTGACGGCACCATGATTGGAATTAAACCGGTGGCGGAAGCCATCGCTCTGGCAAAAGAACAAGAGCTTGACTTGGTGGAAATTTCACCCAACGCCGAGCCTCCTGTTTGTAAAATACTGGATTACAACAAGTATGTTTACGAACAAGGGAAAAAGTCCAAAGACGCCAAGAAAAAGCAGGCTAAAGTAACGCTGAAGGAATTGCGTATTAAATCCCGCATCGCGGCGCATGATTTGGACGTCAAACTAAGACAAATAGAAGAGTTCCTGCGCAAGAAAGACATGGTGCGCCTGACGGTTGTTTTCCACGGGCGTGAAAACCAGCATAAAGACTTGGGCATGCAGTTGTTAAACGACGCGGCCAAACGTTTGGAACCTTTAGGCAATGTAGACGGAGGGCTGCAGTCCCAAGGCAACCGGATGTCTATGACCTTTGTCCCCAAGACCGAAAAATAAATTTTCAGGTTCTTTTGGAGCAGTATTGCGTGCGGGGCGTGTCGGCTCCTGGCGCAAGCAGTAAGTCAAAAAGAACCATTTAAAACGAGAGGTAATACAATGCCAAAACTCAAAAACCACAGCGGCGCGAAAAAGAGATTTCGCATCACCGCCACGGGTAAATATCAACATCGCAAAGCCGGCAGAAAACACTTGCTTACGCCTGTTTCTGCCTCCAGAAAGCATGATATGAGAGCGACCGGTGTCATCACGCCCGAGTCCGCCAAAGGGAAGACCTTGCAAAAGTATCTTCCCGTTGCCAAATAAGAGGTTAGAACATGAGAATTAAATTCAGCGTCGCAAGACATGCCAGAAAGAAAAAAGTTTTGAAACGCGCCAGCGGTTATTATGGGGACAAATCCCGCCGCTTACGCATGGCCACCCAACAGCTGGACAAATCTTACGTCCATGCTTATGTGGACCGCAAGGACAAAAAACACACCTACCGCCAGATGTGGATTACCCGCATCAACGCGGCTGTGCGTGAAGAAGGTCTTTCCTATTCCAAATTCATTTGCGGCTTAGCCAAAGCCAATATTACGCTTAACCGCAAAATGTTGTCTGAAATGGCTATTAAAGACCCGGTGTCCTTCAAAAAATTGGTTGATGTGGTAAAAGCCGCCGCCAATTAAGTTTCTTTTAAAGGCACAAAACCCCCGCCTAAAGCGGGGGTTTTTTGTTGGGGTAAATACTAAAAACTGCGGGGTTTGCGTCGTGGATTTGCTGAGTTTTAGAACGATGTATAAAACCTATGGAGGGCAAAGGGCGGCGCCCTCTAAACAAAAGCCGGAGGAAATCCTCCGGCGGTGTAAAAATTATCAGATGTATTTTTGGAGGATTTGTTTTAGTTTGGCTTCGTATTCGGTATGAATCTTTTGCAAAGATTTTTCAAACAAAGCCCAGTTTTCGTCGGTTTGCGCGGCGTTAACCGCTTTTTGTTCCGCCTGCGCGGCGGCTTGTTTTACTTGTTCTTCGGCTTGGGCCCCAAACTGAAGACGCACATCTTTTGCCGTATCCTGGTAATTAAGTCTCATTTCTCTTAGGCGTATGCGGGCGCTTCGCAGCTGGCGCGGGGTGAAATGCGGGTTAGTGATTTCCGGAGGAAATTCTTGCGTGATTTGTATAAAAGGTTTTGTGTTGTCGGCAGGCGAAAAAGCAGCGTTTTCTTTGTTTAAAGATTTTGCCTCTGTTTGTACGTCTTTTATTGCCGCGTCCACCCAGTCTTTAAACAGGCTGGTTTCTTTGGGCAAGTCCGGTTGTTCGTGCCAAGACGCAGTTTCAACGTTTGATGCCCCTGCCAGCTGGCTTAATATTTTTTGTACCTGCTGGTATTGGGGGGATTGTAAGTCTTGCGCTCCAATCTGTTTTAGCAGTTTGGCATCCGAGGGAGAGGGTTGGTTTTGTTTTTGTACAAAGGCAAATTGCCCGATCAGCGGAGTAATCCTTTTTAAATTTTGGGATACCAGCGTCATTACAATCATCACCGCCAACAGCATAACAATTAACTGTCCTGTTCTCATGAATATTTTCCCCGGCGTGTCTGCGCTTAACTAACTGTTTAGCTTGTGTTGGTATTTTGCCAATATTTTTTGGAACTGGGTTTTATGTTGTTGCAGGATGATATTTTGTTGTTGTTGGTATTGCTTTAATGTCTTGGCCTGCAAGCTGACTTTTTCCAGTTTCTTTTCCGTACGGGTGTTTAATAAAATCACTTCATCCCGGGCGGCATTTCCCATTAAGCGCTGCACGTCTCCCAGGGCTTGTTGATTGGTGTTTTTAATAAAATCAATGCTCTGTTGCATGGCACGCTGGTCTTTCTCGGAAGCCAGTCCTTTAAACTCTGGGGTTTCCCTCTCAATAGAAATCTCCATAAACTGCTGCGGCTGCGGTTTGGGCTTTGCGGCGGCGCGTTGGGTGTTTTTTGCAGGGGCCGCATTCGGCTCCGTGCGTGGTTCCAAAGCATTGCCGGCGGGAAGACTTTGCATCCCCTGTAACCAGGGTATATTTTCCTCCGCTCCTTGCGGCATATTTAAAATATCTAAATTTTTATGCGCCTTGGCGCCGTATTGCATGGCCCCCATTAACATCATCATACCGTAAGGGGTGGTCATTAATTTTTGGGCTTGTCCGGCCCAAAAAGAAACTACTTTGTCTCTTGTTTCGCAGCCTCCCAGCAATAACAGGGCGGGCAGTAAAAGTATAAAATGTTTTTTGCTCATAGAAATCCTCTTCTAGGCAATATAACAAATTTTAAGGCAAGTCGTACAATGCTTTTGCGTTGCGGGTGGTTATTTCGGCCAGCTGCGCAAGCGAGATATTTAAATAATCCGCTACAAAAGTGGCAATTAACGGGATATTAGAAGGGTCGTTTCTTTGTCCGCGTTTGCCTTGGGGGGAAAGGTAGGGGCAGTCCGTCTCCAAAATAATTTTGTCCGCTCCGGCTTTTTTTACCGCCTCGCGGATGTATTCATTTTTTTTATAAGAAAAACAACCGTTTATCCCTAGCAGCATGCCCATATCCAGGGCGCGTTTTGCCTCTTCATACCGGGCGCAAAAACAATGCAGCACGCCGGGAAAAGCGGCGTTTGCGGCGGGCTTCCAGTTGTGTTTTAACAGGCGGAAAGTATCCTCATAGGCAGAGTAATCTTCTCCTTCCCTGCGTACATGTAAAACCAGCGGTTTTTGTACTTGGTTTGCCAGTTCCAGCATTTGGATAAACGTGTTTTGTTGCAGGTCTTTGGGGCTGATGTCTTGACAGGTATAATCCAACCCTATTTCTCCCACGGCTTTGTTGCGTTTGTCCGGCAATAAAGCGGCTAATTGCCGCAGCCCGTCAGGAGTTAGTTGGGGGGCGTATTCCGGGTGAACGCCCAAGACGGCGCGCACCAGTTGGGGGTAGGCGTCACACAGGGCTAAAGCGGGTTGCCATTCGTCCGGCGCGCAGCCTATTTCCACGCTGTGTATAACGCCGGCCTGGGGCAGTGTTTGGGATAACAAGGTTTGGCGGTCTGCGTCAAAGGCCGGGTCATTGATGTGTGCATGGGAATCAATAAAAAGGTTCATATATATTATTCTAGCTTTTTGCGGCCTAGTATAAAAAGAGCGTTGTTTTTGGCGCCAGCTCTTTCTATCCTGTAAGGGTAGTTTATGTTCTTTGAAAAGGGATTCAAAACTAGCAGTCTAAAAAAGGGGTTGACAAAAATAAAATAATTGATTATAATTTTAGCAGTGGATAGTAAAGAGTGCTAAAATAAAAGCTGGTTTACCTCAGAGAATTATGAGAATACTTAAACCCGAAGTTGCCAAAGAGCGTAAAGAAAAAATCCTGCGTTGGGTGGTCCAGCAGTATGTGGAAACCCGCCGGCCGGTCGGTTCGCAAATGATAGCGGACAGTGCCTTGCCGGATGTTTCCAGCGCCACCATTCGCAATATATTAAAGGATTTGGAAGACGAGGGCTTTTTGTACCAGCCGCATACTTCGGGGGGGCGTATTCCCACGGATAAAGCCTACCGGTATTATGTGGATTATCTGACCAGCGTGCAGAAAATGGCCGCGCAGGAACGCCAGCAGATAGAACGCCAATATGACCAGCGTGTAAACGAGGTGGACAACGTGATGGTGCAAACTTCCCGCCTGCTGGCCATGTTATCGGGCGCGGCGGGGTTTGTGTACGCCAGCAACGTCAAAGACCAGTGTGTGCGGCGGTTGGACTTTATCCCGCTTGCCCCGGGGGTGGTGCTGGCGGTGCTGGTAACGGAATCCGGCATGGTGAGGCATTGGCCGGTACGTTTTGGGTATATATTGGCGCCTAACCGCCTGCGCATGTTAAGCCATTTTATCAATGCGGAAATAGCCGGTTTGCCTTTGGGGCAGGCCCAGCGGGTATTATGGCAGTATATTAATTCCGGCCATAAAGAAATTGCGGACGTGGCGGATTTGGCCGTACAGGTTTTAAAAGATATGGAACGCCCGCAGGCCAGCGCGGATGAATTGTATGTGGAAGGTTTTGGCCGCCTGCTGGAGAATACCAGTTCAGACGATTATGAAGATTTGAAACAAATGATGAGAGTGGTGGAAGAACGCGAGCGGTTTTCCTCTTTATTATGCGAGAAGATGACCGATATGCAGAAATCCAACCAGAAGTTAAACGTAAGCATCGGCAGTGAGAACGAACTGAAAGAGTTAAAAAACTTAAGTATTGTTTCTTCTGCCTATCAAGTGGGGGATAAAACAGTGGGCATGCTGGGCATTATAGGCCCCAAGCACATGGAGTACACCCGGGTGATGAGCCTGGTGAATTTCATAGGAAATTTGCTGGAAGCGACCATACGCAACTGGAACGCGCTGCCCGCTAAAGAAGACGATTATGAGTAAAAAAAACCGCAGTCAAGCAGAACAAGAAGAAACCCTTGAGCAGCCGCAGGCCCCGCAGGCCCAAGCGCAAAAAGGGCCCCTGCCCGAGCAGGAGCAATCCCACCCGGACGGCCGTCCGGACTATTATGAACAATTTGTGCGTTTAAGCGCGGATTTTGACAACTACCGCAAACGCACGGAGCGAGAAAAGGCTTCCTTTTTAGCCTACGGAAAAAAACAATTTGCAGAAAAACTGCTCCCGGCGTATGAAGTAATGCTGCGCGAGCGCGAGAAAATGGACAAAGCCCCTAAAGGGGAGGAGTTGACGGGGGAAGCAAAAAGCTTGCGCGACGGCATGCGCCTGATTCTAAGCGAGCTGGAAAAAGCCTTCACGGCAGAAGGCATAACCCGCATGGATGTGTTAGACAAGCCTTATGACCCCAACACCCAAGAAGTAGTGGCCATGATTCCGTCTTCTGCGGAACAAGCCGGTTTGGTGTTGCAGGAAGTGCAAATGGGCTTTATGATGGACGGCAATGTATTGCGCCCGGCGCGCGTCATTGTCGGACAAGAATCGGAAGATTAATCATTTTTTAACAGAAACAGTAAGGAGAAATTAAGTATGGCAAAGATTATTGGTATTGATTTAGGAACTTCCAACACGGCTGCTGCCGTTATGGAAGGCGGCCGCGGGACCATTATCCCGTCCGCCGAGGGAAGCTCTATCGGGGGGAAAGCTTTTCCGTCTTATGTGGCTTTTACCAAAGACGGGCAGCGTTTGGTGGGTGAACCCGCCCGCCGCCAGGCCATTGCCAACCCGGAAGGGACGGTAACCGCCTTTAAACGCAAAATGGGGGAAAACTTCAAATACAACTTGCGCGGGCAGGAATTCACCCCGCAGCAGTTGTCCGCCTTTGTGTTGCAGAAAGTGAAAAAAGACGCGGAAGCCTTTTTGGGCGAACCGGTTGAGAAAGCGGTTATCACCGTACCCGCTTATTTTAACGACAACCAGCGCCAAGCCACCAAAGACGCAGGCCGTATTGCCGGGTTGGACGTGGTCCGCTTGGTAAACGAACCGACCGCCGCCGCCTTGGCTTTTGGTATTGATAAAGCCGGCAAAGAACAAAAAATCTTGGTGTTTGACTTGGGCGGAGGCACTTTGGACGTAACCATTATGGAAATGGGCAAAGAAGGCACGTTTGACGTGTTGGCTACGTCCGGCGATACGCAGCTGGGCGGTACGGATATGGATAACGCCATTATCGCCTGGATGGTGGACGAATTCCGCAAGCAGACCGGTATTGATTTGTCTAACGACAAACAAGCCGCTCAACGCTTAAAAGACGCGGCCGAAAAAGCCAAAATTGAGCTTTCCACCACCATGGAAACGGACATCAACCTGCCGTTTATCTCTGCGGATGCCAACGGCCCCAAACACTTGGAGCTTAAACTTTCCCGCGCCAAACTGGAAAGCTTGGTGGATGAGATTGTAAAACGCTGCGGCAAATCCGTTAATCAAGCCTTGTCTGACGCCAATTTAACGGCTTCCCAGATTGACCGCATTATCTTGGTAGGCGGCCCCACCCGTATGCCGATTGTGCAAAAATATGTGGAAGATTTGGTAGGCAAAAAAATTGAACGCGGTATTGACCCCATGGAATGCGTGGCCATTGGCGCGGCGGTACAAGCCGGTATTTTGACCGGTGAAGTAAAAGACGTGCTTTTGTTGGACGTTACCCCTCTTTCCTTAGGGTTGGAAACGTTGGGCGGCGTATGCACCCGGTTAATTGAGCGCAACACCACGATACCGGTGCGCAAGACGCAAATTTTCTCCACCGCGTCTGACAATCAGCCGGCGGTAACCATTAACGTCTTGCAGGGGGAACGCCCCATGGCCAAAGACAACGTGCCTTTGGGCAAGTTTGACCTGGACGGCATTCCGCCCGCTCCGCGCGGCGTACCGCAGATTGAGGTAACCTTTGATATTGATGCCAACGGTATTTTGAACGTTTCCGCCAAAGACTTGGGTACCAATAAAGAACAGCATATCACCATCAGCTCTCCCAACAAGCTGAGCGATGCGGAAGTGGAAAAGTTCGTAAAAGACGCGGAAAAATTTGCCGATGAAGACAAAAAACACAAAGAAGTCATTGAGGCTAAAAACCAGGGAGACAGCGTGCTCTATCAGACTGAAAAAGCACTGAAAGAATACGGGGATAAAGTCTCCCAAGATGACCGCCTGGCTATTGACCGCGCTTTGAGCGACTTGCGCGACGCGCTGAAAGGCGAAGACGCCGCCAAGATGAAAGCCGCTACGGACGCCGCCTTGCAGGCCAGCCAAAAACTGGGTGAAGCGATGTACAAATCCCAGCAGGCTCAGGCCGGCGCCCAGGCGGGCGCCCAACAGGCGGGCCCTCAGCCGGGGCCTGACGCCCAACAGGCGGGTGCCAACGCCGGTAAGGACGATGTGGTAGAAGCCGAAGTGGTTGACAAATAAGTTTGGGTGGTAAATCACCAAAGGGGCAGGTAAAAACCTGCCCCTTTTTTTGTTTTTATTATATAATACTGGGTATTGGAGGATTTATGAAACAAGGTTTTACATTAATAGAATTATTGGTAGTAGTTTTAATTATTGGCATTTTGGCTTCTATTGCTGTTCCTCAGTATGAGAAAGCGGTTCTCCGCTCACGCTTTTCCGGCGCGCAGCAGGTGGCGGAAAGCATAAGAAAAGCACAAGAAATTTATTTTGTCGCAAATAACCAATACACTCCCGATACGGAAAATTTAGATTATGATTACCAAGGCTCTTGTACGGGTGCCGATATATTGCAGTGTGATAACCATTTTTATATTGATAATTTGGAAAACGCCGGCCTGGACCAAGACAGCTGGAATGTAAAAATATACCATTGTCCCGGGGCGTCTTCTTGGGAGGCGTGCCGTGTAAACTCTAACTTTATTTACTCTATGTGGCTGGACCAGTCTTCCCACCCCGGCTTGCGGGAATGCCAAGGCATTACCCAAGAAGGCAGAGACTTTTGTTTAATGCTTGAGGAGTAAAATTCATTTTATTTGTTTGTGCCCCCGCTTAAAAAGCGGGGTTTTTTATTTTCAGGGAAGGGGGATTCAGCCCGCTGATTGGCAAGTGTTTTAGGTATGTGATTAATATATATCCGGACTGTCTTTGAAAGGGCCGTATCGCTTCCCGGCCCGGGTTTGTTTTATAAAATGCTCCAGCGTTTTTTTGTATAGCGCGGGGCGGTTCATACGGCGGATTATATAATCCAGGCGTATGCGCTGGTAATGCGAAGGAAATGCGCAAAAGTGCTTCCAAACCCGCGTATCTTTTTTAAGTTCTTGTAACAAAAGGGGCGGAATAGCAAAGGTATTAGGGTTTAAATCCGGCAGCGTTTTTAACCCGGCAGGGGTCATCATCCCTTTATTTAGCGCCAAACGGGCAAGATGTTTATTTAATTCACTCCAAGAACTAACAGCAGAACGAGGAGTCCAGCGTTGGCAGGAAAATTTTTCGTTAAACTTGCGTCGTTGTCCATCAATCCAACCAAAACAAATGGCTTCTTGCACGGCGTCCGGGTAGGCTATGCCGGGCAGGCCGGTGTTTTTATGCGGATAGAGAAGCCAAATCTCCTTTTTATTTTGATGATTTTGGCTAAGCCATAAATGCCAGGCTTCTCTTGTATGGGGATAAAAAGTTTCCGTAATGGGAGGCATAACGGTATTATAACAAACCGTTATGCCAGCGCAGCAATGCGTGCAGGAGGGGGCTAAATTTCATAAAATATACATAAGAAGGTTTTTACTGTATGCCTACCGCTATGAAAGAAGATTACTATAAAATTTTAAATGTAGAAAGAACGGCAACGGAAGTGGAAATAAAATCGGCCTTCCGCCGCCAAGCCATGAAATACCACCCGGACCGCAACCCCGGGGATAAACAGGCTGAAGAACAATTTAAAAAAGTAAATGAGGCTTTTTCCGTTTTGTCTGACCCGCAAAAACGCCAGATGTATGACCAATACGGTCACGAGGGCGTTTCCGGCGCGGGCGGGTTTAACGGCTTTAACGCCGGCGGCTTTGCCGACATTAACGATATTTTCGGTTCCGTGTTTGGGGATATTTTCGGCGGCGGTTTCGGCCGCCGTGCGGGCAAGCCCCGGGCCCAGCGCGGGGAAGATTTAAAAGTAGATGTGGAGGTTTCTTTAGAGGAAGCCTTTAGCGGAAAAGAGGAAGAAGTTTCCTACACCCGCTTAGACACTTGCTCCGTCTGCCACGGTACCGGCGCGCAGGAAGGAAGCGCGCGCAAAACCTGCCGTTCCTGCGGGGGCAGCGGTACGGTAACCTATTCCCAGGGTTTTATTTCCATGCGCCAAACCTGTCCGGATTGCAACGGCACCGGAACCGTGATAGAAAAACCCTGCTTAAAATGCCATGGCAGCGGCGCGGAGCGGGTGAAAGAGAAACTGACGGTTAAAATCCCTTCCGGCGTACGCACGGGTATTACGCTTCGCGTGGCAAACGGCGGCAACATCGGCACCAACGGCGGCGGTTTTGGGGATTTGTATGTAGAGGTGCGTGTAAAACCGCATAAAATTTTCCGCCGGGAAGGCGATGATTTAATCATAGACGCACCCATTACGTATCCGCAGGCCGTTTTGGGCGGAAGCATTAAAGTGCCCACCATTGAAGGCAAAGAATTGGAAGTGGATATCCCCAAAGGAACCCAATTTGGGGAAGTGCTTAAAATGCAGGGCAACGGCATGCCGCGCCTGGGCAAAAAAGGCTTTGGGGATTTATTGGTAAACGTAAAGATAGAAGTGATTAAAAAACCCACAGCCAAACAGAAAGAACTTTTGGAACAGCTGGCTAAAGAAACCGGCGGCAAAAAAAGTTTCTTTCAAGAGCTGTTTTCTTAAATTGCATTGATTCATAACCGCCCGGGGAAAACACCCCGGGTTTTTGTTTGGGTATGGCTGGTACAGGGGCGTAAAGTTTATTAAAATAAAATTATGAGCCAATATTTTGCCGATATCAAAGAAACCGAATTTTTTATTACGGAGGAAGAAGCCCATCACGTGGCGGCTGTCGCGCGCCATAAAGAAGGGGACGAAATCACCGTATTTAACGGCAAAGGGCTTCAATTTACGGGGCGGATAGACCGGATACAAAAAAAATTTATAAGAGGGTCTTTAATTAAAAAAGTGCCGCTTCGGCTGCCCCCGGTGGAGCTGGAACTCTATTTTGCGCCTAACTCCCGCACCGGGTTGGAGGAAGTGCTGGATAAATGCACCCAGCTGGGAGTGGCGGCCTTTTGCCCCATTACCACCGCCCGCAGCGAGTACGATGTGATGCGCAAATGGGAAGACAAATACCCCCGCTGGCGTCAAATTATGCTTAGCGCCTGCAAACAGTGCGACACCCCCCGTCTGCCGGAAATCCAGGAGCCGGTTTCTTTCTTAACCGCGGTGCAGGACAAAATCCCTTCTTTAATTACCTATGAGGCGGAAGAATCCCATACTGTGGCTTGGGGGTTGGACAGCCTTTTACGCCCCAAACGGTTGCGCGTATATGTGGGCCCCGCCGGCGGCTGGACGGATGAAGAAATTGTGATTGCCGCCCAATACGGCGTGCTTCCCGTTACGCTGGGGGTTAATATTTTGCGGGCGGAAACCGCCTGTATTGCCTCAGCGGCTAAAATCTTATGAAATTTTTTATAAAAACGTTTGGCTGCCGCGTGAACCAAGTGGAAAGCCAGGCTCTGCTTGAAAATTGCCGCCGTCACGGCTGGCAGCAAACCCCTCTTTTTGAAGAGGCGGACATTTGCCTTTTAAATACCTGTACCGTTACCCACCAGGCGGATAAAGACGTGGAAAAACAAATCCGCCAAATTTTGCGCCGCAATCCCGCCGCCCGGCTGGTGCTTACGGGCTGCTACGCGGCGGCTCATCAGGAACATATCCGCCAAACTTTTCCCCAAGTGCAAATTGTGGGCAAGTATGATTTGGGCAAAGCCCTGTTCGGCACCGAAGATTTATGTTGGACGGTTTCCGGCCATGAAGGCCACAGCCGCGCTTTTATAAAGATACAAGACGGGTGCGACTGTTTTTGCTCTTATTGCATTGTGCCTTTTGCGCGTCCGGACAAACGCTCCAAACCCGCGGCGGACGTGTTGCGGGAAATAGCTGCCCTGGAGCAAAAAGGCTTTGCGGAAATTGTGCTTACCGGTATTAATATAGGAAATTATCTTTGCCCTCAAACAGGGGCGGATTTAGCCGCTTTGTGCCGCCAAATAGCCCAAATGCCGGGGCGGTTCCGGGTACGTTTTTCCTCTATAGAATTACAAACGGTAACCGATGGCGTTATAGATTGCATGTCTTCCCGGCCGGACCGGTTTTGCAATTATTTCCACCTGCCGCTGCAAGCGGGGTGCGATAAAGTGCTTAAAGATATGAACCGCCATTATGATACGCTTGCCTACCGGGCTAAGGTGGCGCTTCTCTGCTCCCGCGTGCCGGGTATAGCCATATTTGCGGACGTGATAGCCGGATTTCCTACGGAAACCGAAGCGGATTTTGAGGAGACTTTCTCTTTTATTAAAAACCTGCGTTTGGCGGGGCTTCATGTATTTAGTTATTCGCCCCGTCCTAAGACCAAAGCGGCCCTGCTGCCGCAGCTGCCGCATGAAGAAATCAAACGCCGCGCGGACAAACTGCGTGAACTGGATAAACAGCTCCGCGCGGCCGAAGCCGCCTCTTTAATAGGAACCCGGCAGGAAGTGTTTATAGAAACATGGCATGAGGGCTGGGTAAAAGGCGTTACCTCTAACTTTCAGCAGGTGTTGCTGCGCGGCGCGCCGCAAGGGGCCAAAGGGTTGGTGACGGCGGAAATAGAGCAAGCCCAAGAGGGCGTTTGCCTCGGGCGATATATCTGCCGGCTGTAACAGCGGGCTGAACGGGTATTGTATTTTAATGCTACAATATAGGTAATGCTTCGCCTAGGCAGGAAATACCAAACCCTTGCAGTTGGCGGCGTTTTTTGTTTTTGGTATAATATTAATATAATTTGTTAGTTAACAAGTTAGATTCTTTTTAGGCAAGAGTTAAACAAAATGGTAGCCAAAAAAAATCTGTGTGTGCTCATCTTGGCGGCCGGCAAAGGCACCCGGATGAAATCCCCTCTCCCCAAACCATTGCATCCGGTTTGCGGGCTTCCCATTATAGCGCATATTTTGCAAGCGGCCCAGGCGTTGAACCCGGCCGCTATCGGCCTTGTTGTCGGTCATGAGGCCCAAAAAATGGAAGAAGCGGTGAAAGAAGGGCTTCCCCAGTGGGGCGTAACGGCTCCGTTGGTGTTTGTGGAGCAGACAGATTTATCCGGTTCCGGTTCTGCCGTAAAAGCCGCCTTGCCTTTGCTGAAACGTTTTGAAGACGTCATGGTGCTTAACGGGGACACGCCCTTAGTGGAAGCGCAAACGTTGGAACAAATGTACAGCGCTTTCCAAGACAATGAGGCGGGTGCCATGTTGCTGGCCGTCAGCGTGCCGGAGCCTTCCGGTTACGGGCGTGTGGTGCGCGCGGGGGACGGCACTTTTGAAAAAATTGTAGAACACAGCGACGCGGATGAAAAAACCTTGTTAATTCATGAAATTAACAGCGGCATGTATATTTTTAAATTTGCCCATTTAGACAAAGCCTTGCAAGCGCTTACCCCGCAAGGCCCTAAGCACGAATATTACCTGACGGACACTTTATCTTATATTAAATCGCAAAAACACCCTGTGTTAGTTTACGGCAGCGAAGATTATGAGCAAGCCCTTGGCGTAAACAGCAAGTTTCAGCTTTCCCAAGCGGAGCTGATTATGCGCGGGCGCGTGGCGCGCCGGCTGATGGATGAGGGCGTCACTATTCCCAACCCGCAGGCCGTATTTATTGACGCGCAGGCCCAAATCGGGGCGGACAGTTTCATTTGCCCCGGCTGCTACATTTGCGGCAAAACGGTGATTGGCAAAAACTGCATGCTGGAAGGCAATGTGTTTATTAAAGATTCCACCATAGGGGATAATGTCATCCTTAAAATGGGGACGTATATAGAGGATTCCTCCGTAGAGGAAGAATGCCAGCTGGGGCCCTACGCGCATTTGCGCCCGCAGAGCGTACTTAAAAAAGGCGCCAAAGTAGGTAATTTTTCCGAAATTAAAAAATCCGTTATTGGGGAAGGCTCCAAAGTGAACCATTTAAGCTATATCGGGGACACGGAAATGGGCGCCTGCGTAAACGTGGGGGCGGGGACCATCACCTGCAATTATGACGGGAAAAACAAACATAAAACCGTAATAGGGGACCATGTGTTTATAGGGTCCAACGTCAATTTTGTGGCACCGGTAACGGTGGAAAATTATGCAAAAATCGGCGCGGGGTCAACCATTACCAAGTTGGTGCCGCAGGAGTCTTTGGCAATAGCCCGTTCGCGCCAGGTAGTTTTGGAGAAAAAAGGTATCAAACATGACTAAAAGCGTAAACGGCGATTTGAGAATTTTTACCGGCAACGCCAACCCGGCGTTGGCCCGCAAAATTTGCGAACACCTGAATATGGATTTGGGTAAATTGCGCGTAGAAAAATTTGCCGACGGCGAAATTGACGTACAAATTTTGGAAAGCGTCCGCGCGCATGACTGCTATATCATCCAGCCTACTTGCCCGCCCGTCAATGAGAACTTGATGGAACTGTTAATTATGATAGACGCTTTTAAACGCGCCAGCGCGGGTAAAATTACGGCGGTTATCCCTTATTTTGGCTACGCCCGGGCGGACCGCAAAGCTTCCCCGCGCGTGCCGATTACCGCCAAGCTGGCCAGCAATTTGATTACCGAAGCCGGCGCGGACCGCATCATGACGGTGGACCTGCACGCGGGGCAAATCCAGGGTTTTTTTGATATCCCGGTGGACCACCTGCGCGCGCGCAAAGTGTTTTTGGACTATTTTGACCACTTAAACCATTCCGATATCGTAGTGGTTTCCCCCGATGTGGGCGGCGTGGAACGCGCCCGCAAATTTGCCGCCCGGTTGGACGCGGGGCTGGTTATTATTGATAAACGCCGCCCGAAAGCCAACGAAGCGGTGGTGTATAACGTCATTGGGGACGTAAAAGACAAAATAGCCATTATTTTTGATGATATCGTGGACACGGCCGGCACCCTCACCACCGTGGCCCAAAAAATCAAAGAACGGGGCGCGCGGGAAATTTACGCCGCGTGCACCCACGGGTTATTGTCCAGAAACGCTTTGGACAAAATTAACAAATCCGATATTCAAAAGCTGATTATTTCGGACTCTTTGCCCATACGGGACTTAGGGCCGAAGGTGGATGTTTTGTCCGTTTCGTATTTATTGGCGGATGCCATTAAGCGCAACCATGACGGACGCTCTATCAGCGATATGTTTAACTAATTTCACTTAGTGGAAATACAGGAGAAATAAAAATGGAAGAATTGAATGTAACCGCCTCTTTAAGAGAAGGCATCGGCGTAAAAGGTGCTTTATCTAAAATCCGGGCGGAAAAGAATGTACCCGGCGTCATTTATGGCAGCCATAAAGAACCTATTAGCATTACCGTAAGCTTGAAAGATGTGGAAAAAATCATTAAAGCCGGTAAAAACACCATTGTAGAAGTTGCCTTGCCTAACGGCAAAGAACAAGTATTGGTAAAAGAAATTCAATACCACGTGGTGAAAGACACCCCTATTCATATTGATTTCCAGCGCGTATCCTTGACCGACAAGATGAACGTTGTTGTGCCGGTTAAATTGATTGGCGAAGCCGCCGACGTGAAAAGCTACGGCGCTTTGGTGGAACACATTTTGCGCGAAATAGAAGTCAAAGCCTTGGTAAGCGCCATTCCGCATGAAATTGAAGTGGATATGACCCCCATGACTATCAACAAAGGGATTGTCGCGGGCGATATTAAACTGCCCAAAGGCGTAGAATTGGTAACCGATCCGCAAGCCCCTGTGGCTCACTTAATGATTCCGAAAGAGGAAGAAGCCCCTGCCGCCGCCCCGGCTGCTGATGCCGCCGCTGAGCCGGAAAGCTCTTCCACCAAGGGCAAAAAAGACGAGGACGGCAACCTGACCAAAAACGCCGAAGCGAAGAAATAACATGGCGGAACTCTTCCTGGTTGCCGGGCTGGGCAACCCCGGGGCAGAGTACCAGCAAACCAGGCATAATGCCGGGTTTATGGTGCTGGATGAATTAATCCGCCGCCACGGGGCGGACTGCAAAGCCTGGCAAAACCTGGGAGAATATGCCAAAGTATGTTTGCAAGGCAAAGACGTTTTGTTTGCCAAACCGCTTACTTATATGAATGAATCGGGCCGGATGGTGTCTAGTCTGGCCCGGTTTTTTAAAGTTCCGGCCCAAAACATGCTGGTGTGTTTTGATGATTTATCGCTTGATTTGGGGCATATCCGCATGCGCGCGTCCGGTTCGGCCGGCGGGCAAAAGGGAATGAAAAACATCATTGAGCTAATGGGTACCCAAAATATCGCCCGCCTGCGGGTAGGTATTGGGCCCAAGCCTGCGGCTTTTGATACGGCGGCTTTTGTGCTGTCGCGCTTTTCCCGGGCGGATATGGACGTACTCTCACCGGCGCTTTGCAAAGCGGCGGACGCGGTGGAAAGCTGGCTTGCCAATGGGCTGGAAAAAACGATGAGCCGCTTTAACGGTTAACCCCAAGCCTCACGGGAAAAAAGGCAAACGGGCGCATGCCCGTTTTTTTATCTAAAATTAACATGATGGCGCAAAAAAAGTTTAAAAAAGCTTAAATTTCCTATATAACGTGTAAAATACTATAATATATTTATGACTATTACAGAATTCAAAACCGCTTGCTCTGCCATAGAGCAGGAATATAAAACCAAAATTGCCGCGGCGGCGGATTTGCCCGCCGTGGAAGAGCTGCGCGTTGCCGCCCTGGGGCGCAAAGGCGCGCTGACGGAACTTTTAAAAGGCTTAAAAGATTTTTCTATTGAAGACAAAAAAACCGCCGGCCCGCTGGGCAATGCCCTCAAGGCGTCTTTAACGGCCGCGCTGGATGAAAAAACCGCTTTTTTTGCCGCCAAGCAAATTAATGATGAATTAAATAAAACCAATTTAGACTTAACCCTCCCCGCCTTTCCCGTTGCCAAAGGGCACCGGCACCCGCTTTCCGTGGCGATGGACCGCATGACCACCATTCTTTCCCGCTTGGGGTTTGAATGGGCGGAAGGCCCTTGGGTGGAAGATGAAAAGCATAACTTTGATATGCTTAATATTCCCAAACACCACCCGGCGCGGGACGCGCAGGATACGTTTTTTGCCGATACGGGAATGCTTTCCATGGTGCTTCGCACGCATACTTCCAACGTGCAAAGCCGGTATATGGAAAAACACCAACCCCCTATACGCATTATGGCGCCGGGGCGCGTGTTTCGCAATGACAGTTTAGACGCTACCCACAGCCCCGTTTTTCACCAAATAGAAGGCTTGTATGTGGATAAACACGTCAGCATGGCGAATTTAAAGCAAGATTTAACCGCTTTTATGCAGGGGCTTTTTGGCAATAAAGCGCAAATACGTTTCCGCCCGTCTTTCTTCCCGTTTACGGAACCCAGCGCGGAGGTGGACGTAAAATGCGTATTCTGCCAAGGCAAAGGCTGCCCGGTTTGCAAAGGCAGCGGCTGGATTGAAATGCTGGGTTCCGGCGTGGTGCACCCCAATGTGCTTAAAAACTGCGGCATTGACCCCGAAGTATACAGCGGTTACGCGTTTGGCGTAGGGGTGGAACGCCTGGCCATGATGATGATGAATATTAATGACATCCGCACGTTTTATGAAAACGACGTGCGCGTGCTTTCCCAATTTTAAGGACTTTGCAAAATGAAAATACTGTATTCTTGGTTAAAAGATTTTATTGATTTGGATTTAACGCCTGAGGAAATGGTGCAGAACTTTGTTCACTTGGGCATAGAAGTAGCCTCAGTAGAAACCACCGGGGCCGATTTTGAAGGCGTTTACGTGGCCCAAATTACCCATATAGAGGACCATCCTAATTCAGACCACCTCCACTTGGTGGATTTGGATTTAGGCGGCGGCAAAACCCAGCGTGTGGTATGCGGCGCGCCCAATGTGGCGGTGGGGCAGAAGGTGCCGCTGGCCCATGTAGGCGCGCGCCTGGGGCAGACGGTGTTGAAAGCGGCGGTTATCCGCGGGGTTGCTTCGGAAGGGATGATTTGTTCTTCCGATGAGCTGGGCCTTACCCGCACCCGCGCCCACGGTATTTTGGTGTTGGATGAAAATATTCCGCTGGGGACGGACGTTTCCACCCTGTACGGCAAAAAAGACACGGTGTTTGATTTGGAAATCACTTCCAACCGGCCGGATTTGCTTTCCCATTTAGGGGTAGCGCGGGAACTGGGCGTTTTATTAAACAAACCCGTCAAGCTTCCCCAAATACCGGAAGTAAAAACCCAAGGGGCCTCTTTGCATATTGACATTCAAGCCCCGCAGGGCTGCCCGCGCTATATCGGCCGCGTGATACGCGGGGTAAAAAACACGGCTTCGCCTGAGTTTATACAAGAGCGCCTCAGCGCCATGGGGCTCAACCCCAAAAACGCTTTGGTGGATATCACCAATTACGTGATGTTTGAGCTGGGCCACCCGCTGCACGCGTTTGACCGCACGGAAGTGGAGGGCGATAATGTGGTGGTGCGCTTTGCCAAGCCCGGTGAGAAATTTACCATTTTGGACGGGCGGGAATTGGAACTGGCGGAAGACTCTTTAGTCATTGCCGATGACAAAAAAGCCACGGCTTTAGCCGGGGTGATGGGCGGCCTCAATTCCGGTATTAAAGAAGACACGCAAGACGTATTTGTGGAAGCCGCTTATTTTGACGCGCCCACCATTAACAAAACGGTTAAACGCTTTGGCGTCTCTTCGGATTCTTCCCAGCGTTTTGAACGCGGCACGGATATAGAAGGCGCCATGCTGGCCATGCGCCGCGCCACCCAGCTGATTTGCGATATTTGCGGCGGCACCCCCAGCGAACTGGCCGACGCTTATCCCACGGTATACCAAAACCCGGTGGTGGAATTTACCCCGGCCCAAATTAACGGTATTTTAGGCACCCGGTTGGATGAGGAAACGCTAAAAGGCATTTTCTCCCGCTTGGCGCTTGAATTTAACGCCGGGGCGGACAAGTGGACTTTCCGCGCCCCCACCTACCGGCGCGATTTAACCACCCGCTGGGACCTGGCCGAAGAAGCCGCCCGCTTTGCCGGGTATGACAATATCCCGCTGGCCCCCAGCAAAGCCACCGTGGTATTTGCCGATAACCCCAAAGGCATTGATTTAACCAAAAAGATGAGTGCGGAGCTTATCGGCATGGGCTTCTATGAATGCAAAAACATTGATTTTTTGGGTGAGAAAGAATTAAAAGCTTTTGGTTTTGAGCCCAAACATTGCATACACATTAAAAACGCCATGGCCCTGGGGTGGGATTATTTACGCCCCACGCTGCTGCCTTCTTTGTTAAAGAATATTGAATTTAACCAAAAGCACGGCCAGCATGATTTGGCGTTTTTTGAAGCCACCAAAACATTTGCCTTGTTTAAAAATTACCCCGGTGAAAATTATACCGTAGCCGGCGTGCTTACGGGCCATTTGCAAACCCGGCCTTTCTTTGCGGGCGGGCTGGCTAAGCCGGATTTTTACTTTGTAAAAGGCGTGGTGCAAAACTTGTTGGGTACGGCGGTAAAGCTGGTCCCCAGCGCCCAGGCGCCGGTGTATATGCACCCCAAAATCTCTATGGATATTTTGGACGGCGGCAAAAAAATAGGCGTGCTGGGCAAATTCCACCCGCTTACGCTAAAGACTTTTGGCGTAAAAGGGCAGGACGTGTGGGGGTTTGAATTCTCCTGCAAAGCGCTGGAAAAAGCTTTCTGCGCGCAGGATTTTAAACCCATGACGGCGCCGGCCGTATTCCCGCCGTCTTTGCGGGATTTATCCGTCGTGCTGGATGAAAACGTCCCCTACGCCAAGGTGGAAAGCGTATTGGGCCAAACCGGGCTGGACGTGAAAATGAGCTATGAACTGATTGACTTGTACCAAGGGGAACACCTCCCTGCCGGCAAAAAGAGCATGACGTTTAGCCTGGCGTTTTCCCACCCGCAGCGCACGCTGAAAGACGCGGAAACGGACGCCGCTTTTAATAAAATAGTGGCGGAATTGGGCGCCAAACTGGGCGCCAGCTTAAGGTAATTTATGCAGGAAAAACTCAAACAGCTGGAACTGCTGGTTTCACAGGTAATGGCGCGGCGCAAAGAGGCCGAAGCCCAAAACGCCGCCCTGCGCCAGCGCATACGCCAGCTGGAAGAAGCCTCCGCCAAGTTGCGTGAAACGGAAAGCGAGCTAAAAACCTTGCGGGAGTGGAAGCGCAACACCCAAACGGTGCTGAAACGTTTAGCCGCCCGCTTGGATAAGGAAATCCAAAAAGCCCAAGAGAAGCGCAACGAAATTGTGTGACGTTTTTCTTCCCGGGTAGGTTTTAAAGGGGGGCGCGGCTCCCCTTTTTTAGCCTGTTTTGCGGGCTTGCTTGGCGGCGTTAAAAAGGTACAATACAAATATGGCAAAAGATATTATACAAGTGGAAATACGCAAAATCCCGCTGGATGTGGAAATACAAGGTTTGGGCGGGGTGGAAATTACCAACCTGGCGGCAGAAGTGGACAAAAAAATGGCCGAAATCCGTGAAAACGGGGAAATTGACACCCTCAAACAGGCTTTGCTGGCGGCTCTTTATTTTGCCGCCCAAGCCTATGTGCAGGGGGAAAACGAAGGCGGCCGGCGCAAGGAAGAAGAAACCCGGGTGGACGGCTTAATCGCTAAATTAAAATCTTCTCTGCAGTAAGGAAAATTATGGCGGATGATGAAAATTTAATACCTCTGGCCGCGCGCCAGGCACCCAAAACGTTAGAGGATTTTGCCGGTCAGCCGCATTTGTTGGGCAAAGGCAAAATGCTGCGGCGTTTGCTGGAAACGGACACCATTAAATCCGCCGTGTTTTTCGGCCCGCCCGGCTGCGGCAAAACGGCTACGGCGCGCTATATCGCCTCGCGTACGCACGCGGTAACGGTGGAACTTAACGCCGCGGCCGCCGGCGTGGCGGATTTAAAAAAAGTATTGACCGAAGCCAAAGAACGCATGCGCAACCCGGGTTTTGAAGAACGCCGCACCTTAGTGATTTTGGACGAAATTCACCACTTTAACAAAACCCAGCAGGACGTGCTGCTCCCTTCCGTGGAACGCGGGGACATTATCTTAATTGGCATTACTACGGAAAACCCTTATTTTTACATCAACACGGCGCTTCTTTCCCGCTTTAGCGTGTTTGAGTTTAAGCCGCTGGGGCCGGGCGATTTGCGGCAAATTCTCTTCCGCGCCGCCAAAAAAGAAGGCGCCGCCCTTACCGATGACGCAACCGATTATTTCATTACCCAATCCAACGGGGACGGGCGCAAAATGCTTAACGCGTTTGAGATAGCCGTACTGACCACCGAGCCGGACGCGCGGGGCATTAAACAAATTGATTTGGATATCGCCAAAGAGTGCATTCAAAAACGCCACTTAAATTATGATAAAAAAGGCGATGAGCATTACGATATTATTTCCGCTTTTATAAAATCCATGCGCGGGTCCGATCCGGACGCGGCCGTCTACTGGCTGGCGCGCATGTTGGAAAGCGGGGAAGACCCGCGCTTTATCGCCCGGCGCATTTTAATTTGCGCCAGTGAAGACGTGGGCCTGGCCGAGCCCGCCGCCATTATGATTGCCGAGGCCGCCTTTAAAGCCGCCGAAGTGCTGGGCATGCCGGAAGTACGCATTCCGCTGGCGCACGCGGCTATTTATATTGCCTGCTGCCCCAAAAGTAATTCCGCCTACAATGCCATTAATTCCGCCCTGGCCGAAGTGCGCGAAGGCCGCTACCGCCCGGTGCCGGACCATTTGCGCTCCGGCGGAAAAAACCGCGGGTATAAATACGCGCATGATTTTCCCAACCATTATGTGAAACAGCAGTACATGCCCAGCCCGCTGCAGTTTTACCACCCCGGGGAACTGGGCAAAGAATCCGCCTTGGCCCAACGCCTTAAAAAAATGAAAGAGGAATAAATGGAACCCGAAAGACCTTTTTGCGGGCAGGTATTTTCCGTGTCGGAACTAAACGGCGTTATCAAACAAATGCTGGAGGGCGTATTTGCCGGCATTTTTGTGGAGGGGGAAGTTTCTAACCTGCGCGAGGCCGCCAGCGGGCATATTTATTTTGATTTAAAAGACAAAAACGGCGTGCTGGCCGCCGTGCTGTTTAAGGGATACGGCTGGCGTTTTGCCCAAATGCTGGAAGACGGTTTAAACGTGCGGGTAATGGGGGACGTAAGCTGTTACGCCAAACAGGGGCGGTATCAGATTGTGGTGAAATCGGTGGAGCCTCTTTCCCAGGGCAAATTGTTTTTGGAATTTGAAAAACTCAAAAAGAAACTCCAACTGGAAGGGCTGTTTGACGAGGCCCGCAAGAAACCCATTCCCGCCTATCCCAAACGCATAGGAGTGGTTACCTCTCCCACCGGTGCGGCGGTGCGGGATATTTTATCCGTTCTCCGCCGCCGCAACCCCAACCTGGATGTGATTATTGCGCCCGTTTTGGTGCAGGGGGACGAGGCCGCCCCGCAAATCGTGCAGGCCATTAAAGATTTAAACCAGTTAAAACCCGCCATAGACGTTATGCTGGTGGGCCGCGGCGGCGGCAGTATGGAAGATTTATGGGCGTTTAATGAGGAGCCCGTCGCCCGAGCCATTGCCGCCAGCCGGGTACCGGTGATTTCCTGCGTAGGGCACGAGGTGGACTTTACCATCGCCGATTTCGTGGCCGATTTGCGCGCCCCCACTCCGTCCGCGGCGGCGGAGCTGGTGGTGCAAAACGCGCAAAACACGCGGGAAAAAGTATCCCAGCTGGCCAAACGTTTGGCCCAAGCTGTGTCTGTTTTGTATGAGCGCGCCGCCCGCCGGTTGGAAGCCGCCGTGAATAACCGGGTGTTTTTGGATCCGTCCGTCTTAACGCGGGAAAAAGAACAGCGCGTGGACGAGCTAACCCTTTCCCTGCAAGAACACATGCAGCAGGCCGTGCAAAACTATTTTAACCGCTTGGAGGCCGCCCGCCATAAATTAAGCGCGCTAAACCCACAGGCGGTGCTGAAACGGGGGTACAGCATTACGCGCAACGCGCGGGGGCAAATTATCAGCCGCATGTTACAAACCGCGGAAAAGGAAACCCTTTTTATTCAAGTGCAGGACGGCACTATCCGCGCCGAAGTAAAGTGAGGACCGCATGACTACTAAAAAAACGTTTGAAGCACAGCTTGTTCGTTTGGAAGAAATTGTTTCCGCCCTAGAAGCGGAACAGACGGATTTGGACGCTTCCGTAAAATTATTTGAAGAGGGTATGGCGCTTTCCCAAGCGCTTAGCGCCAAGCTGGAAGACGTAAAATTTAAAGTAAACGCGTTAAAGCGCCAGGGAGAAAGCCTCTCCTTAACCCCGTTTGACGCGCAGGAAGCAGACGACGATGCCGAGTAAAAAACTCCGTTTGGATATGGCCTTGGTGGAACAGGGCTTTTTCCCCAGCCGCACCCGCGCGCAAGCCAGCATTATGGCCGGTGAAATTTTGGTAAACGGGCAGGTGGACACCCGCGCGGACCGCTCCGTCTTGTCTGAGGACGTACTTAGCGTGAAAGAAAAAAGCTGTCCGTATGTTTCCCGCGGGGGGCTTAAACTGGCGGGCGCGCTGAAAGAGTGGAACCTAAGCGTAAAAGACAAAGTATGCGTGGATATAGGCGTGGCCACGGGCGGATTTTCGGACTGCATGCTGCAGGCCGGAGCCAAAGAAGTGTACGGGGTGGATGTAGGCAAAGGGCAGCTGGCCAGCGAGATGCTTCGCTATAAAAATTTCCACTTTAAACCGGAAACCAACGCCCGGTATATGACGCCGGACTTGTTTGCCAATGCCCCGCAGTTTGCGGCGGTGGACGTGTCTTTTATTTCTTTAAAAATGATTATGGAGCCTTTGTTTAACGCCATGGCGCGGGAAGGGGATATTATTTTTTTAATTAAGCCACAGTTTGAGCTTTCCCCCAAGCAGGTTCCTCATGGTATTGTAAAGACGGAAGAAAACCGCCGCGCGGCCATCGCCAGCGTGCAAGGTTTTTTTGAAGAACATTTAAAAGAACGCTTTGGCGCCCGCTCCATGGCCCTTATGGAAAGCCCTATCAAAGGAACGCACGGCAACACGGAATACCTGTGGCATGTTCATTTTAACAAGCCAAGCTGATAAAAACCTTTATTTTTTATAGATAAATCCAATTTTTTGCTTTCCTTGCAAACAGGGGCTTGGTTTTTTTGCCAAGATTTGTTATAAAGGAAATGAGGGGGAGCCGCTTGTACGGGGCCCCATAAATGGAAGGATTTATGACACATACCAAGGCAATTTTTTTGTTCTTGTCGTTTTTGTTTTTCTCTTTTTCTGCGTGGGCGCAGGCTCCGCGGCCTAAAACCTTGGCGGGTTTGCGTCATGAAATTATGTCTTTGCATCAAGGCCCGGCGGCGGAAGCAACAGTCCGCCGTGTTTTATCTTACCGGGAAAATGACCAAACTTTATTATTGGCGGCCAGCCAAGACCGGGACGTGGAGTTAATTGCCAAATTGGCCCAAGTGTTGCCGGATACGCGCATTTTTCAAGCTAAAGACGGGCGCAAACGCAACGCCTTTCACTTGGCCGGGGATTACAACACGGCCTTGGAACTGATGAAGACCTACGCCATTTTGCGCGGGCGTGAGACGGATGATTTGACGGATGTTTTTGACCGCCGCGCTTTTAAAACCGCTTTAATTAATGCCGGGGATTTGCGCTCCGAAACGCCCATTATGTATCAAGTACGCGCCCGGCGGTATGACGTGGCTTTTTTGTATTTCACCAAAAACGCGGATTTGAACCGTAAAACCGTAGCCGGGGACACGGTTTTGCATATATTGGTGCGTCAGTGCTCCGGCAATGCGCCCAAAGCGCTGGAATTATTGGAAAGCTTTCTTAAGGGAAACCCGTACAGCGTTTTTCTTAAAGACGGGAAAGGACGCACCCCGCTGGATTTGGCGGCGCAGTTAAAAGCCCGCATCGCGTTTGAAAAAATAAACGACGTCCAACAAACGGAAACGGAAAGCCGCTCCCGCAACATACGCATTGCGTTACGTAACTTTTTTACTAATTAGCCAGTTGAAATGCTTAATAAAAAACCCCGGCTTAACAGCCGGGGTTTTTAAATGGTTTTTGCGTTATGCCGCGGGAGCCATGGCCGCTTTTACATCGGCCCCCATGGGGGTGGGCATACCGGTTTTGTCTACACATACCAAAGTGGTTTTACCTTTGGTGCATAAACGCCCGTTTTGGTTGGTGATGATGTTTTCAAACACGATTTTGATGTCAGACACTTCCAACACGCGGGTGCTTACGTCAATTACGTCCGCATAGCGTACGGAATATTTATACTCCACTTCCTGCCGGGCCACCACAAAGTACAAACCGCGTTGGATAAGGGCGGGTACGCTGAAGCCCTTTTCCGCCATATATAATGTACGGGCTTCCTCAAAAAACTTCAAATAATTGGCGTAGTAAACTACGTTTCCGCAGTCCGTATCGTGGTAAAAAATGGTTTTTTTCATGATTATTCTCCGATAATTTTTACAAGAACGCGTTTGTCGCGCTGTCCGTCAAATTCTGCATAAAAAATGGTTTCCCAGGGGCCAAAATCCAACCGCCCTTTGGTAACGGCTACCACTACCTCGCGCCCAAGCAAAGTGCGCTTTAGGTGGGCATCGCCGTTGTCTTCCCCGGTCAAATTATGCTGGTATTTATCTATTCCGTACGGGGCTAATTCTTCCGTCCAACGCAAAAAATCCTGGTGCAGGCCGGACTCATTGTCATTAATAAACACGCTGGAAGTGATATGCATAGAATTTACCAGGCAAAACCCTTCCTGAATACCGCTTTTGGCTAATTCTTCTTCCACTTGCGGGGTAATATTAACAATTTGGTATCTCTTTGGCGTGTTTATATGCAAATATGCGGTATGTGATTTCATATATATTATTATACCTATTATGCGGGCTGAATTTATTGCTTAGATTTGTTACAATGAGAATATGAATTTAGAGGAAATAAAAAAGCGTTTGCGTACCCCGCAAAAAGTAGTCAAAGAACAAGCCCGCCAGGCGGAGCTTGCGGAAAACCGCCGCAAAGAGGCTGCGCGGCCTAAGACTTGGTTGGATTTTTTGCCCTTAATAGCGATGGGTATTACGCTTGGGGTGTTATTTTTGTCTCTCATTTTTGTGATGGCATCTAAAAACAAAGCGGAGAATATTCCCGCCTCTTTAGACCCGGAAAACGTACAGGGTTTATCCGTACAAAAGGACTTTAACCCATCCTCCGGGGTCCGTTACGTGCAAGTGAGCGAGGGGCAGGACCGCAGCGCCACCGTTATCGGCCTGGGAACCACTATCCCCATCATCAGCCGTTTTAATTTGCAAACGCTAAACCAGGGGAATTTGGAGACCATCGGCGCGGCGCCCTGGGCGCTGACGCTGAATATTGGTTCCAATGTGGATGACCCGGACATTCTCCCTTATCTGCTTAACCGTGATGATATGATTAAAGCTTTTATCACCCGTCCGGACGCCGCCAACTTGTTAAATGATCCCATAGAACTTAAATTGTTTGTGGAAGACCAAGCTGCCATGGATGAATTCTTCCAAGACGGGACGGTGCGCCGGGTTTTGTCTGACGAAAAATTGTTAAATACAATAGCCAACAGCCGTTTTATGGCGTTTTTATTGATTAGCAAATCCGGCAAATACTACCGGGATCATCCCCAGGAAGCCGCCCAGATTATTAATTCCAACCATTATTTGGTGGAAATGAAGAAGAATCCGTTGGTGCGCAAGGCCGTACAGCAGAACACTTATCTTAAAAAAATAGCTCCTATACTTTTAAAATAAAATTTGTTATAATAGTATTGTTGCAAGAAGAACAGATTTTGCGGGCGTGGTTCAATGGTAGAACGCGACCTTGCCAAGGTTGAGACGAGAGTTCGATTCTCTTCGCCCGCTCCATTTAAAAACCCTCAGAGATACCTGAGGGTTTTTTTATGGGTCCCATTTTTATATAGGCCCAAAAGGGCGATGAAATAGGTCCAAGGGCCCTGGTTGTTCTCTATCGGGAAATTATACTGTAAAGTAAGGGGCCGTTATGAAAAAGATTCTAGGTTTTTTATTTATTCTGTTTTGCGCGTCCGGTTTACAAGCCAAACCGGAAAATTCTTTGCATAAAATGTGGCGTGTACAGCCGGTTGCCCAACAACAGCTGGTAAATAACTTGCGCTTTTCCCCCACGATTGATTTTAATAAAGAAGACGCCTATGGCAATACGCTGGTGTTTGCGGCGGCTCTGAAAGGAGACGTGCGCGGCTTGGCGTGGCTGCAGCAAGTTGCCCCCAACGGGGAGTATTTGCTTCACACCGGAAAAGACGGCAACAACGTGTTGCATGTGGCGCGGGATATGAAAACTTTTAAAGCGCTGTTGCGGTCTTTGCGCCATTTCTATCCGCAAGATTTTGAAGCCCGTTTCCAGCAGCTGCTGGAGCAAAAGAACGATTTGCGGGAAACTCCGCTGCGCGCCCAGTTAAATTACGGAAAAGCGGATATCTTTGTAAAATATTTCCCCAAGACCCGCTTGTTTGCCCGCATGCAGCGTATACAGGCCAAACTGTCCAGAGGGGGCTTGCTGGCGGAAGTGGCCCAAGATGAAAAACAGGATATTTTAGAAAAGACAAAAGACTTAAGCGGATTAACCCTTCCGCAGGCGGTGCGCCGTGTTTCCCGCCAACCTGGAATGAAAGAAGTATCCCGCCTGTTTGACGAAAACTTCTCTTTATTATAACTTGTACTTTTTCATAGCCTCTCTCCCCGGATAACCCAATTATCCGGGGTTTTGTTTTTATCACGGGCGAACTTTTTTGCTAGACTATAATCATGGAAAACAAAGAATTGGGCCGTATACGTAAAAATAGTTATAATTTGCGCGGTTTTAAACGGGCGTTTGTTTTTATTTTAGTGGCCGCCGTATTGGTGGCTACGGGGTCCGTTTTGGCTTGGCAGCAAGTTACTAGTCGTTTGTCCCAAGATGCCAGGGAGTCTATCGCTTCGGCCGGGCGGGAGCTGGCTGAAAATTTTAATTATTTATTGGAAGCGGAATTTCAAATACTTTCTTCCATTTCCGTTTCTTTAGAAACCCCTGCCGTGTTAAATTATAAGGACCGGCTGGTATCCTATTTGGAAAGGCAAAACAATCGTAATTTGTTTGATTCCACCGGTTATCAGGCGCCGGACGGGACCGCTTGGTTTTCTAACGGAGAACAGATAAAGTGGTTTTTGTCTCCCCAAGAGGTAAAAACCGTTTACGAACAGAAAAGATATATGTCGGCTCTCCGTACAGATCCGTTTGACAATGATGATATTTTGGTTTTTGCCGTTCCGTTAAAAGAGGGGAAAGAAACAGGCGTTGTTTTTGCCACGCATTCCGCTTCTTTTTACCGCCAGACGCTGACGGCTAATTTATGGCAAGGGAACGGTATCGGGATTATTATGGATAAATCGGGCGATATTGTTTTATCCGCCCCCAAGTCTTCTTTTGGCAATATTTTTGATATGGCGGAGGATTTTGTTTTTGACCGCGGGTTTTCTTCCGCTAAAATACAAGAAGATATTTCTGCCGGCGGGGACGGGCTGAGCGGGTATTCTTTTAATGGGGAACACCGGTTTGCTTCATATTATCCGTTAAAATTCAACCAATGGTATGCTTTTGCCGTGTTGCCTACGGCCTTTGTGGCGCAAAAAGCGTTGGGACTGATGGTAATGGCGTGGCTGATTTGTTTTTCCGTCATAGCGGTATTGGTTGTTTTTATTGTGTTTATTTTGCGTATGCAGCACCAAAACGGACGGGCTTTGTATCAAATGGGTTTTGTGGATGCGCTCACTCAAGCGGACAATTTAAACGCTTTTCACTTTAAATACGCGGCGGCTGTGGAAAGTTTTAAACAGAAAGGGGTTCCTTTTGCTTTGGTAGTGGTAAACATCAACCGTTTTAAAGCCGTTAACGATATTTACGGTTTTGAAGAAGGGGATAAAATTTTAAAACAAGTGGCCCATGCTTTACAGGAAGGCTTACAGGAAGGAGAGTTGTTTTGCCGTTCTTCCGCGGATGAGTTTTTATTATTGCTTGCCTGCCCCGGCCGTACGGATCTGGCTCTTCGGTTAGACAATGTCGCCCAGCGCGCCGGGCGTTTTTGCCAGGCGGATGGGAAATGTATGCCCCTTTCCCTTGCTTGCGGGGTGTATGTGGTGGATGAAGACGTTCCTTTTTATATCATGGTGGACCGTGCCAAACTGGCCCTGTCTTCCGCCCGCCAGCGGGCCGGCGCCGTGTATGCTTTTTATGACGAGGAGTTCCGCCGCCGAATCGTGGCGGAGAAAAACATAGAAAGCCATATGGAAGACGCTCTGCAAAACGAAGAATTTAAAATCTATTTGCAGCCTAAATGCAATTTTGAAACGGGCCAAGTGGAAAGCGCCGAGGCGCTGGTGCGTTGGGAACAACCCGGAAAGGGGCTTATAGCGCCGGATCATTTTATTCCCGTTTTTGAAAAAAACGGCTTTATTTTAAAGTTGGACTGGTTTATGTTTAAGAGCACCCTTTCTTTGCTTAAACAATGGCAAGAGGTTGGGCTGGAAGTGGTGCCTGTGGGGATTAATTTTTCCCGTTTGCATTTAGATGAACCTAATTTTGTGGAAGAACTTTCCCGCTTGGCGGACGAATACGGCGTGGAACACCGCTTGTTGGAGGCGGAATTAACCGAAAGCGTGGTTTTTGGCAATACGGTTGTAATGAAGCGTTTTGTAGATGATTTGCACGCGAAAGGATTTTCCGTAGCTATGGATGATTTTGGCTCCGGGTACTCTTCTTTGAACGTATTAAAGAATTTGGATTTTGACTGTATTAAACTGGATAAAGAATTTTTAATGTGTGAGGAGAGCAACAGCCGCATGCGGGCTATTATATCGGGCTTGGTCAGCATGATAAAAGGGTTAAACAGCCGTATTGTGGCGGAAGGCGTGGAAACGCCGGAACAAGCGCAGTTTTTACAGTCTATCGGGTGTGATTTGGCTCAAGGTTATCTGTTCCATAAGCCGCTTCTTCCGCAGGATTTTGCCAAACTGCTCCGCCCGGTTAAAAAGAACAAGCGCAAATAAAATCCGCGGCGTGTTACCCTAAGAATTTAATGGAGTTGGGCAAAATAACGTCTTCCATTACGCTAAGCGCGTAGGAATCCGTCATCCCGGCGATATAATCCACAATAATTTCATCCCGCTGGCTTAGCTGCGTGTATACACGTTGCATGGAGCGTATATAATTGGCGAAGGTATGCGCGGTTTGTTTTCCTTCTTTATCATAGGAGGGGAAATCAAAACCGTAGCGGTCAAATAAAGTGCGCAGATAGTCAAATAAATCGGCTATGCGGCGGTCTATGGTTTCTTTGCGTTGGCGCATTTGGGCGTTGTGGTAAATATGCTCATAATTAAATGTGCGCAGACAGGACAGCAGTTCAAATTTCTCCGGGGAAAAGCCTA
The DNA here is from genome assembly GCF_949292495.1 of Candidatus Avelusimicrobium aviculae. Taxonomy (NCBI): domain Bacteria; kingdom Pseudomonadati; phylum Elusimicrobiota; class Elusimicrobia; order Elusimicrobiales; family Elusimicrobiaceae; genus Candidatus Avelusimicrobium; species Candidatus Avelusimicrobium aviculae. Next base: position 2,396 of record NZ_CASEZB010000006.1, on the reverse strand, counting down.
TATAATCTTTATCTGCCGAGTGATGTATCAAATCCAGCGAAAGCGTGCTGATAATTTCCCCGTTATTCGTGCCCAGTTCCCGCTGTACGGCTTGGGGGATATCTTTTTTTGTAATTAATTTTGCTTTGATGGCGTCTTCAATATCCCGGCCCAAGTAGGCGATTTTGTCCGCCAGGCGCACGATGCAGCCCTCGTAGGTGGAGGGCATTTGGTTTCGTCCGGTAATTTTTTCCAAATCATTGGGTTTTGCGGCCGGGCGTAACTGGGTTGTGGCGAAATCTTCCCCGCAGTGGCAGATAATTCCGTCTTTTACGGCAAAAGTTAAATTGAGCCCTTCCCCGCAGTTGGCCAGGTGTTCCACTACGCGGTAACTGTTAATTTCATGCAAAAAGGTTTTGGGGGCTATACAGGCGGCAATGGCCCGTTCCCCTTCATGCCCAAAAGGCGCGTGTCCAATGTCATGCCCAAGGCCGATGGCGTAAGCCAAGTCTTGGTTTAAGTCCCAATTGCCGCTTTTATTTAACCCCCGGCAAATGCTGGCCGCAATAGTAGCCACATGCAGGACGTGTTCTATACGGGTGCAGATATGGTCATTGTCCGGCGCAAAGAATACTTGCGTTTTATGTTTTAATCTTCTAAACGGAAGAGAATGAATAATTTTTGTTTGGTCCCGGAAATATTCGTCCCGCACGTCCGGTGTGTGCGGATGGCTGCGGCTTAAATACAATTCTTCAGCAAAGGGGTTTTTATTCATAAAATTATGATACCATAATATAAAGCCCCGCGAGAGGCCTTATGTTTGGAGCGTATTTAGTAATATGAAACCTGTGGTATATGCCGGCTCGTTTGATCCTATCACCAACGGACATGTGGACATTATCCGCCGCGCGGCGCGCGTGTTTGGAACGGTGCGGGTGGTTGTTTTGTCCAGCCCGCATAAAAAACCGTTGTTTTCTGTGCAGGAAAGACTGGATTTAATCCGTAAAAACACAGCGGATATCCCAGGCGTAAGCGTTGCCGGTTACGGCGGGCTGTTGGTGGATTATTTGGCGCAAGAAGGCTTGTCTGTGGTAGTGCGCGGTGTGCGCGGTGTGGCGGACGCGGAAGAAGAAGCCTCCTACGCTTACGCCAACCGGTTGTTGGCTCCTTTTGTAGAATTTGTATGGCTTCCGGCAGATCCTAAGTTCTGTTTTGTCAGCTCGTCTGCCGTGCGTGAAAGTTTTTCTTACGGCAGGGAAATTCCGGGTTATGTGTCCGAAGAAACCGCCCGCGCTTTGCGTGTCAAATTCCCTGCAAAAAATCTTCCTTCCTGCTCAAAAGACCCAGAAAAAAATTAGGTCTTTTGGCCCCTTGTGTATCTCTTTTTAAGTTTACTACAATATAGTTGGAGCAATTAAAAGGAGATAGTGTATGTACTGCAAGAAACAAGGGTTTCGGTTGCGTACATGCCTGCCGGGCGGGAGCCTTTCCTGCAAGGCGGGGCGTGTTCTGCTTTTCCCTTTTTCCCGGGAAAGCATATTTTCAGAACAAACCCGCTGCAGACGCCGGTCTCCTCTTAATTTAGCTGAAGAATCTCTTTTTTCATATATCCCACATAGGGCCAAAAATCTTATAAATATAGGACTTTTGGCCCTGTTTTTTTGCCCTCTCGTTTGTCAGAATATCCGTAGGAGAATATTTTTATGATGAAATTTCTGTCTTTGCTTTTGAGCGCCACATTAATATTCACCTCCTTAGTGCCCTCTTACGCGGAGGCAGCCTCTTCCATTTCTCAACAAAAAGCCCGTATTTCCGCCCAGGTATCTGATGGTATAGAGCATGCGGTAGAGCGCGCGCGTGTACGCAACGGCAAATTTGCGGTAGCGGACAAGGTGGCGGAGGTAAAAGGGGTAGTGAAGTTATTGCGTGAAGGCTTTGATTCTGAAAGCGGGCAAGAGGGTCTGACGTATGAAGCGTTTAAATTGGCGTATGAAAAGGAGATGAAAGAGGTTTTAGCGCGTGGGTTGATGGAAGCGAAGACGGAAGAGGAGAAGGAGTGGGTAAAAAGTTTTTGGGGTGGTTTAGTGAGTGAAGAGGGGACGCGTGCTGCGTATAAGGAATATACAGCTTTAGAGGAAGAGGGTTTAGAAAGGAGCGAGGACGAAGGGAAAGCGTATTTAAAGCAATTAGGGCGGGAGATTATAGCGGTATATAAAGGGAACCGGAAGGCGGGCCTTGAGCTGATAACGGAGGGCTTGCCTGTATTTATGGCGGCAGGGGCGATAGACGGGGACGTACGTCAGAAAGGAGCTGCCGCGTTAAGGGAGAGCATTAAATCCGGTCAGAAGAGTTGTGGCGGGGTAGGTTTAATAAGCGGGGTAAAGGCACGTTTTGGGTATGACGGAGACGTTAAGGAG